>CAZFTY010000060.1:0-8642 GCA_964521835.1 uncultured Microbacter sp. | reverse complement strand
TTATGAAAACTGTTGCGAGTTGAAAATCATTACCCTTGCCGATAAGAAAGTACGTCAGATTACCGACGGCAAAACCACCTTCTCGAGTTCCGACGGCGATCTCGATTTCAACTGGTCGCCCGACAGCAAATGGATCACATTCGACTACACACCCAATAAACACTGGCCTTACAACGATATAGGCATCGTGAGCACAAAGGGTGGCGAACCTATCATCGACCTGGTGGCGAGTGGCTACACCAACCGCAATCCAAAATTCGTGATGGGAGGCGATGCGATTCTCTTCTTCTCCGACCGTTACGGAATGCGCAGTCACGCTTCGTGGGGCTCGCTCGACGATGCGTTCCTGGTCTTCCTCAACAAAGAGGCGCATGACAAGTTCAAACTCTCGAAAGAGGAGGCTGAACTGTTGAAGGATAGCACTGATAAGAAGAAAGAAGATGATAAAAAGGCCGAAGATGCCGATAAGAAAGATGACAAAAAAACCGATGTCAAAGAGAAGAAGGTGAAGGAGATCAAACTCGAACTTGATAACATTGAAGATCGCATCGTGCGGGTTACTATCAACTCGTCGAAAATGGGCGATGCCGTGATTTCGAAGGATGGTGAAAAAATCTATTACCTCTCGGCTTTTGAAAACGGATATGATCTCTGGACAAACGAATTGCGCAAGCAGGAGACCAAACTGATGATGAAACTCAATGCCAAAGAGGCATCACTCGCTTTCGATAAAGAGGAGAAAAACCTCTTTGTACTCTCGCCTGTTGCGCCGCAAAAAATAACGTTGGCAGGAGAAAAGAAAACCCCGATTGCCTACAATGCGCAAAAAGTGCTCGATCGCCCCGCCGAACGGCAGTATCTGTTCGACCATGTGGTGAAACAGGTGCGCGAGAAGATTTTCCGTGAAGATATCTTCGGTGTCGACTGGAATTACTATGCCAAGGAATATGCGCAGTACCTGCCCTATATCAACAACAATTTCGATTTTGAAGAGCTGTTGAGCGAACTGTTGGGCGAACTCAACGTATCGCACACCGGTGCCCGCTACTATCCGCGTGCCGAAGGAGGCGACGAGACGGCAGAGCTGGGTCTGTTCTTCGACTGGAACTACAAAGGCGACGGTTTGCAGGTGACCGAAGTGCTCGAAAAAGGGCCGTTCAACAAGGCTACATCCAAAGTGAAAGAGGGTGTTATTCTTGAAAAAATCAACGAACAGCAGATCAATAAAGGCGAAGACTTTTTCCCGCTGCTTAACCTGCTGGCCGACAAAAATGTGAAGGTATCGTTCTACAATCCGTCGACCAAAGAACGGTGGGATGAAACCATCAAACCGGTTACCCGATCCAAGTACAACGATTTGCTCTACGATCGCTGGGTGAAACGTAACGCCGAACTGGTTGACAAACTCTCGAAAGGTCGTCTGGGTTACGTACACTTAGAGGCAATGAACGACAACAGTTTCCGCGAAGTGTATAACGACTTGCTGGGCAAATACAACGATCGTGACGGCATCGTGATCGACACCCGTTACAATGGCGGTGGCCGTCTGCACGAGGATATCGAAGTACTTTTCAGTGGCAAGAAATATTTCTCGCAGGTGTTGCGTGGCAAAGAGGCGTGCGACATGCCGAGCCGTCGCTGGAACAAAGCCTCCATCATGCTGATCAACGAAGCCAACTACTCCAATGCGCACGGTACTCCGTATGTTTATAAGCACGTAGGTATCGGCGATTTGGTGGGTATGCCCGTACCGGGAACCATGAGCAGTGTGTGGTGGGAAACCCTGCAGGACAAAACCCTGATCTTCGGAATCCCTATTGTTGGAATGCGTGACAACGATGGCAACTACTTAGAAAACATGCAGCTGGAAGCTGACTATAAAGTGGCTCAACGCCCCGAGCTGATTCAGCAGGGCGAAGACGAGCAGATTGAAAAAGCGGTGGAAGTATTGCTGAAACAGGTTGACGGGAAGAAAAAATAACTCCTCCATTACTAAAGAAGCATATGAGTTTCAATAATCATATGCTTCTTTAGTAGTGATTTAATTTGATGTTTAGTTTGGTGAATTTTTCCATTCATTTACCAACTGAGGAATCCTTTCAATGATTTCTTTCCCAAAGATAACTTCTGTCACCAAACCCATGTGCATTAGATCTATTAATCTACACAAATAAGAACGCCCTTTATTCCACCATGTATCATATGCATCGATCATAAGATAATGTTTGATTCCTTGGTGTAGACTATTCTCAACTTCTTTTAACTCCCAGCCATCAAGCTGTGTCTCATAAACTCCATCAGCAACCCTACTTCCAAAAGTGGTGGTATAATAGTATTCTTTAATTTCCCAGATGGCAATAGGATCTTTTATTTTGGGGAATGCTCCGTCTACTCTTCTGGACAGCGTTCTTACAGGAAAATTGTCTCTCGTTAAGTATGTAAGTTCTTTTGGATCATAATTACAACAAGAATCTCCCTTATTGGCTTCAATCAACATATTGATTAAGCAAGTAAAAAAGGCATAATCTTTTTTCTCCCCGGTTTGTTTGTTCATTGGGAGAGGACATTGAGGATTTAAATCGTTTCTTACTTTAGCAAATAATATTTTTGCCTGTTCTTTGTCCATTAGATTCGGTTCTGCAAACTCTAAGAGGGCAGACCCTCTGTATGCCATATAATCTTGAATTTGCGTTCCAAGTGGAGTTAATATATTTCCATCAATAAGCTGTGAATAATTCAGATTCTCATCTTGAAACACTTTCTTTATTTGGGATACATTTGGTATAATGAATTGATTATCTCTGCTATTTCTTTTATTGGCATAGCCCAATCTTTGATTTAGGAGCTTTACATTAGACCAAAACTCTAATGGAAGGTTTTTAAATGAGCTATTTGGTTGCATCTATTTTCTTTTGAAATTCCGTAATAAATTCTGTCAGAGTTGTTCCCATACATTCAACGATTGATTTTAATTCAATAACATCAATACGTCTTTCTCCGCTTTCTATTTTACTTATGAAAGATTGAGGAACGTTTAGTTTTTCTGCTAATTCTGATTGAATTAGATTATTCCCGATGCGTAAACGGTAAAGCGTTTCAAGTAGAATTTTGTATTCTTTGCTGCGGATACTTTTTTTCATAGCACAAAAATAAATTCTAAATTAGGATAACCCAAAATGGGATTTAGACACATTTTTTCTACCTTTGTTATCTAATAAATATGAATATGCAATTAACTTTTGAATCCAAATTTGCTACTTTTACGCCACCTAAGAATCAACTTATAAAATGGATTGGGAATAAGCAGAAATTTGCAGGTGAAATTTCCCGATATTTCCCGATTGACTTTGAAACTTTTTATGAACCTTTTTTAGGGAGTGGCGCAATTATGGCAACGGTTTCTCCTAAAAGAGGGGTAGGATCTGATATTTTTAAGCCTTTAATAGATATTTGGCAACAGTTGCATGAAAATCCACAAGAGCTGGTTCATTGGTATGCAGAAAGACGTAGTCGCTTGGATTTTGAGGATAAAGTTGATGTTTATGAAAGTGTTAAGGCATCTTTTAATGCACATAATAATGGCGCGGATTTTTTATTTCTGACAAGGTCATGTTATGGTGGTATTGTTAGATTTAGAAAATCGGATGGATACATGAGTACTCCATGTGGAATTCATGACCCGATTTCAGTTGAAGCGTTCAAAAAAAATGTTAGAGAATGGTCTTCAAGAATGAAAAATGTTACTTTTTATAATCTTGATTATCGCGAAATCTTTGAATTGGCCAAACCTGGTGATTTAATTTATTGTGATCCTCCATATAGCCATAGCCAAAGCATTTTATATGGAGCACAAGCCTTTAAACTGGAGGAGCTCTTAGAATGCATAGAAAGAGCTAAAACAAGGGGAGTTCGGATTGCATTGAGTATTGATGGAGAGAAAAAGTCAGGCAATTATTTGTGTGATCTTCCAATTCCTCAGGATCTTTTTGAAGTTGAGTTATATATTTCTGTTGGGAGGTCAATGCTCAAACGCTTTCAGATGGAAGGAAAAACTTTAGAGTCAGAACATGTATCTGACAGATTGCTACTCACATATTCAGTGTGAGAATTTGTAACTGCTTTAATCTTCACGATCATGTCAGACTCAAAACACATCGTAATTTTAGTTCCGGAGAATGTTTCCATTCTTGATGTTGCCGGACCGCTGGATGTTTTTACAAAAGCTAAAGATTATATTCGCGAGAATTATGCCGCAATAAAAGAATCGTACGTCACGCACGTTTTGTCTTTTGATTCAGCCATTCAGATAACTACTTCTGCCGGTCTGCCGATTATATGTGAAGGCGGGATTGAAACAATCAATTATGCGGTCGACACGGTTTTGGTTGCCGGAAACATTACGTTAGGCAATGTGCCCCAGAATCTGTTAGACTGGCTGAATGAATATGTCGGCAAGGTACACCGGATGGGATCCATTTGTGCCGGAGCGTTTGTTTTAGCCAAAGCCGGAATTTTGAATGGACGCAGAGCCACTACTCATTGGATGGTTTGTGATAAATTGGCCAAACTTTATCCCGAAATAAATGTCGAAAGTGACCCTATTTTTGTGAAAGATGGCAATGTGTATACTTCGGCGGGAATTTCTACCGGTATGGATTTATCGCTGGCTATGGTGGAAGAAGACTTTGGTCGCGATATTGCGGTAGGTACGGCTCGTCGTCTGGTTTTGTATCTCAAACGGCCGGGAAACCAGTCACAGTTCAGCAATATGCTGAATTATCAAACAGTAGATTATGAACCCATTAAGGAAATTCAGGATTGGATTATCGATCATTTGAATGAGAACTTAACGGTGGAACTGCTTGCAGAGCATTCCATGATGAGTCCCCGGAATTTTGCCCGTGTTTTTTTACGCGAAACCGGAATTACTCCGGCAAAGTATATCGAAAAGCTTCGGTTGGAAACAGCCCGTCGGCGATTGGAGGAAACTCACCTGACCCTGGACGAAATATCGGACGAATGTGGAGTAGGTAACGCCGATAGTTTGCGTCGCCTGTTTATCCGCCACATGAAAACAACTCCCAGCGATTACCGCAAAAATTTTGCAACCGCTTTGACTTGATGCCCGCTATTAAATATAAGACCCTAAGGCTTCCTAAAAGCCTTGGGGTCTTTATGTTAAAAGAGGGAGTTATAACGCTCCGAAATATTCTGTGGTTCTTACCATTTGCGATACGAAGGACATTTCATTGTCGTACCACGAAACGGTTTTTACAAGCTGTTTATCGCCAACCGAAACAATTTTGGTTTGTGTGGCATCGAACAACGAGCCAAAGTTCATTCCAATCACATCGCTGGACACAATCGGATCTTCGGTATAACCATATGACTCGTTAGCTGCAGCTTTCATGGCCGCATTTACCTCCTCTACGCTTACCTGCTTTTCGAGCAAGGTAAATAATTCCACAACCGAGCCGGAATGTACGGGAACACGTTGCGACGATCCGTCGAGCTTGCCTTTCAGCTCCGGAATAACCAACCCGATAGCCTTGGCAGCACCTGTGGTATACGGAATTATGCTGCCGGCAGCAGCCCTTGATTTACGGTAGTTTACTTTCGGATCGGGAGTATCCATCAAGGGTTGTGAATTGGTGTAGGCATGAATAGTCGTCATTTGTCCGGCAACAATGCCAAACCGGTCATTCAACGTTTTTGCCATTGGAGCAAGGCAATTGGTAGTACACGATGCGCAGCTGATCAGCCGGTCGGTAGTGTCAAGCAAATGATGGTTGACGTTGAACACAATAGTTTTTACATCTTTGTCGGATGGTGCCGAGATGATTACCTTTTTAGCTCCTGCTTCGAAATGAGCGGAAGCCTTCTCCCACGACTCGAAAATGCCGGTACACTCCAGTACAATATCTACTTTGAGCTGGCCCCACGGCAATTTGTGGGGGTCGCGTTCGGCAAATACGGTAATCTCTTTGCCATCTACCACCAACGCACTATCGGTATGAGTGACAGCTTTGTCGAATTTTCCATGCACCGAATCGTATTTCAGCAGGTATGCCAGCATTGAAGGAGCACTTAAATCGTTGATAGCAACAATTTCCATACTATCATTTTCAACTATTTCGCGGAAGGCTAACCGTCCGATCCGTCCAAATCCATTAATTGCAATTCGTATCATAACTTGCTTTTTTATTGGTTAATTGTGTCGTTCTTTACACATGCAAAGTTACAGTACGAATCATCTGTCAGCAATGACAATATTCCGTCTTTTACTGCCATGACATAAATTATACATTTCGCATTCTAAACGACACCAAACCCCAGTCTGCTTTGTACGCTACGATGAACCGGGGCTTTTATTTTGCCCGTAAAAAGGGTAAAAACCTATCGTTTAATACACCTCACCCTCAATGCAAAAAGAGCAGACCCCGTAAGCCTCGCCTTTACTGTTATAGTTCCCCATTTACTATATCATTCTTTCTCTGCACACAGGTCATGAGACCCGCACGAGCAAAATCAGCCATATCTGCACCATCAAGGGTAATACTTCGGCAAGTAACATTGTCGGCTAGAAATGGTTTATCCCTAAAAGGCGTTGTAAGGAAGTGGTTCATCGGTTTGTACCAGGCGGTCAACCACTCTTCAAACTGCAGGGTGGATTTGACGGTATTTATCTGAATATTAATTGTTTTACAATAATTCCGATTGAATGTGATCGTGCTTTCTAAGGCAGAGACGGTTCCGTTGCCTTTCCACTCCACTTCGATATCTATCGGTTCGGAGTAGGAATCGGCCTTATTGAAGATAGTGGCCAGATCGCCTTTCAGCGGTTTGAACAGCCGGATGGTATTGCAGGTGGTGGTGGGTGCCGCGATGCTGATGGTATCGTCGCCCATGTAGATATTGAGCTTGCCGTAGGTGAGTCCGTCAACATTGAATGTTACGCCAAATCCCATCCGGAGTAAGTTGAAATCAATGTTGGTTATGCCCTTCTCTGCGTTGATTGTTTTGTCGCAGTAAAATACATCGATTTCCGGATAATCTTTAGCCAGCAATTTCCGTAACTTAATGGAAGATATAAGATTTATATCCTTCAACGAACTCCCTTTTATAAATTTGTTTCCCAAAAGAACTTTGTTAGGCAGATAGAAGTATTGACCATCGGCCGTCTCATCCTGCCTCAGTCCACTCCCGGTTCCGATTTTGAAGGCTGCAATCCGAAAATTATACGACTTATTGGTAGACAGTGCAATTTTCATACTATCGGGATTGTCGAAAAGTCCGTAATAGTATTTGACATTGTTTTCAAAGATTTGAACGGCATAGATCACTTTTGTAGTACTTCCGGATGTTTTGTTTGTGTTGCTTCTGACATTCATCGGGATGTTCGATCCTTCTGTTAACTGAGTCAACGATGGGCTTAGTTTGACATCGACTACATCATCGGGAAACTCGTTCCCGGTTTTGCACGACCACAAGAGAATTGCTACCAATCCCAGGCATAAAGTGTAATGTTTCATGGTAAGAGTGGTTGATTAAATTGTTTGACAAATAGGCTAAATTAAGTGTAAATATAAGTATGAATTTCCTCTTTTGTTATAAAATGGCTAAAAATATTTGCCAAGTGATAAACACAAACGGATATTTTTGTCAGAATCGGGCGATAAATTGTATTCGGGATCGCTTTGTTGATGGGCAATGGAATAACTACAGCCTCTATATGCAACGATTTTACCTCCCATGAAAAATCCGTACCTTTGCATCCTTAAAAATAGTGGAACCATGAATGTTGAACAGTTATATCAATATTTTATAACGTGTACTTCGGTCACTACCGATAGCCGTAATTGTCCGGAAGGATCATTGTTTTTTGCACTCAAAGGAGAGAATTTCGACGGGAACAAATTTGCCTTATCGTCACTTGAGAGGGGTTGCCGTTATGCTGTGGTAGATGATGAGCAATATGCTATCGATGGTCGTTTTTTGTTGGTCGATAATTGTCTGGAAGCGCTTCAGCAGTTGGCAAAGATGCACCGGCACCGGTTGAAAACGCCGGTCATAGGCATTACAGGCACCAACGGAAAGACCACCACCAAAGAGCTGATAGCTACGGTGCTTTCTCAAAAATTCAATACGCTCTTTACACAGGGTAACTTCAACAACCATATCGGGGTGCCGCTCACGCTGCTTCAGCTGAAGCCGGAACACGAAATGGCGGTTATCGAGATGGGAGCCAACCACCCCGGCGAGATTAAAACCCTGGCGAATATTGCCTGCCCCGATTTTGGAATTATAACCAATGTGGGAAAAGCGCATCTCGAAGGTTTCGGTTCGTTCGAGGGGGTGATCCGCACCAAAGGGGAGCTTTACGACTACATTCGTGCCAACGGAGGTTCTCTTTTTGTCAACCTCGACAATCCGATTTTAAATGATCTTTCAGCCAATATTTCACGGGTCGGTTATGCAGTTACCTCCAAAGAGGCTGTTGTAAAGGGGAGCGTTATCTCCGGCGGCCCGTTCCTCAAATTAGACTGGAAGAAAAGTAATGAAGAGCCCAGTCACATGGTAACTACCAATTTGATTGGCGAATACAATGCTGAAAATGTGCTGGCAGCGATCTGTATCGGCTT
>CAZFTY010000059.1:0-8684 GCA_964521835.1 uncultured Microbacter sp. | reverse complement strand
AGATTTCGTTGCAAGAGATATTACAACATTTGTCGGTTATCAAACAAAGAGTATGGCATCGGAAATGGATAGTCTTGGTCATTGCCATTGCAGGTGCCGCCATCGGGATAACAGCATCGTTACTTACCAAACCGACCTACACCGCCAGACTCTCGTTTGCCCTGCAAGATGAGAAAGGGGGAGGAGGAAGCCTATCAAGTCTGGCCGGACTAGCAAGTCAATTCGGAGTAAATGTAGGCGGAGCAAGTAGCGCTTTCGGAGGGGATAACCTTTACGAACTCTTCACTTCGCACCGTCTGATCGAACAAACGCTGCTCTGCCCTACCGTTATTAACGGTAAAAACAGCAATCTACTAACTCTTTATATTGACACTTATAAGTTAAAAGAGAAATGGAGTAAAAGTAAGAAACCGGAATTACAAAATGTGGCATTCCCTTTGGGACAAAAGAGGGAAACCTATACCCGGGCACAGGATAGCATTTTGCAGAGTATCAATAAAACGATTATAAAAAAACCGATGCTCACGGTGGGTCAACGTAGCAAAAAACTAAGCATCGGCGATATCTCCTTCGTATCGGAAAATGAAACTCTATCCAAACTCTTTGTAGAAAATCTGATACGGGAAACTACAGATTTCTATGTCGCCACTAAAACCAAAGTAACCCGTGAGAATTACCTGAAGCTACGTCATCAGGCAGATTCGGTCAAAGCAATCTTCAATGGAGCAGTTTCTGCCCGTGCTTCACAAGCCGATGCCGTACCCAATGCCGTACGTCAGGTTGCCAGTGTGGGTGTGGTCCGTTCGCAAAGCAATATGCAAATTGCCGGAGCCACCTATGGAGAGATGGTAAAGAATCTGGAGGTTATGAAGATGACTCTCAACCAAGAGACACCTTTGGTACAGGTTATCGATGCCCCATCGTATCCGTTAGAAAAGCAACGGCTGGGAAAAGCCAAAGGCATTCTGATCGGAGGTTTTGCCGGAGGCGCATTAGCTATTATATGGCTGGCTCTCGCCTACTTCTTTTCGCTTTTTAAGCTTAGCCTGAAACTACAAGAGGAACAAGGTAATAGGTAAAAGGTGTAAGGAGCAAGATGTGAGGTATAAGGTTAATGGTGATACCCGTCGTGTACTTTGTGGTAAGAAAATCAGATTTACCCTTCACCGTTTACCATTCACCGTTTACCGTTTACCGTTTACCGTTTACCATTTACCATTCACCGTTTACCGTTTACCATTCACCTAATTTGACATGCGCTATTTTCACCTACATATACTTCTCTCGGCGATCATTACAGTACTATTGAGTAGTTGTAATGACGACAAGATATTGGACGGAACGCCGTTCGATTATATTCAAAAGACAACCATACCGGGCGAAGGACGCGCTTGTGCCGTGGCTTTTGCTATCAACGGCAAAGGCTATGTCGCACTGGGAAGGAATAACGCCGGATCGCTCAACGATTGCTGGCAATACGACCCTACGACGGACCACTGGATAAAAAAAAACAACTTCCCCGGAACAGCACGAGTCAAGGCAATAGCCGCCGTAGTAAATGGGAATGCCTATGTCGGCTTGGGATATTCCGGAACAGCCGGTGGTTATCCCATTAATTCGAATTACCAGACAGACTTTTGGATGTATGATCCCGTTGCCGATAGATGGACACGCAAAGCCGATTTTCCTTCCAAATACACCGATGGATGTGCCTGTTTTGTATCTAACAATGAAATTTATGTCAGTTCCGGTTTTAATGGTGCCGGCGGATCTCCGCGTGGGTTCTGGAAATATAATCCCGCCCAGAATAAATGGATATCCCTGCAAAAATTTGCGGGAGACTATCGGGAAATTCCGGTAGCTTGTGCAGGAGAAAATCATTGCTACTTCGGTACCGGCTATCAGGGAAAAAGTTTCAACGACTGGTGGGAATATTTTCCGGCTACCGACAGTTGGAACCAACGGGAAGCTCTGCCCGGCCACGGACGACAAAATACGCTTGCCATTGCAGTAGGCGATCGTTACTTTGTAGCCACCGGTCGTTACTGGAAAGGAAATACAGAAGCAAACCAATATTTGCGTGCCGATGTGAAAGAGTACGATCCGAACCGGAACCGATGGATCGATCGGGGAGAAATCCCCAACGGGAAACGGGAAAACGGTATCGCATTTACCATCGATGGCACGGTCTATATTGGATTGGGAGAAGATGACAATGGCCTGATAAATAACTTCTGGAGTTTCAAACCGTAACATCAGACAACCGAATAATTTAGATATTTACGATGAAAGAAGATTGTCTGCTATACTTCAATTAGAATCCGATTCTTCACAGCGTTCTTAGCTAAAAGCCTTTGCGCTCTTTGCGGTAAAAGTCAGAGATTGATTGCAAAAAGAGTTGGATTAACCATTCCCAAAAGCTTTAGAAATTCTATCTGATAATTATAACTTATTCCCGGATGCAAAAATATATTCTCTTTCCCCTTTTTTTTCTTGCGACAGCGTCTTCTTTGTTCGCGCAAAAAGATAGCCTGAAATACGATGTACAGCTGATGTCAATGGTATCATCCGGACATTATGCTCCTTTTTGGCAACAAAGCAACCGCTACGGATCGGTACTCTCGTCTCCCAACAGTTCCAATCTTTTTATTGGCATTGATAAAAGCCTTGGCAATTCGAAGCAATTGTTCAAATACGGATATAAAGCAAAATTACTTCTCCAGACTGATTACAAGCAGACCCACGCCTACTTTCATGAACTTTATGTTCAGGGGAAATTAGCTGTATTCGATCTGATTGTCGGAAAAAGGGAAGAGTATCTCGGTTGTCAGGACTCGGTATTATCGTGCGGAGGCATCCTCTTCTCAAAGAATACTCGTCCAATGCCCAAAATAACAGCCGGCATCGAACATTTCACCCCGGTACCTTTTACACAGGGATGGATAGAAGTAAAAGGAGCCATAGCACACGGTTGGTTTACCGACAACACCTATATGAAGGATGTCTATCTGCATCATCTCTATGCGTATGGCAGGGTTGGAGGAAAACTACCGGTGCATCTGTCATATGGCATCGACCACGTAGCACAATGGGGAGGCTATAACGCCATAGAGGGACAACAGCCCAATGGATTCGGCGATTTTATCCGGATTATAGAAGGCAAACAAGGTGGTAAAGGATCCCTTGAAACCGATCAGATCAATGCGCTGGGGAACCATATTATATCGCAAAGCCTGAAAGTTGAAACCGAGTGGAACGGTTTTAAATTAGATGCCTATTGGCAAAATATTTCGGAAGATGGCCCTATCGATATCATTGGAAAAACGATGAATGCCTCCGATGGATTGTGGGGTGTATCCTTGCGAAATAATAGCTTTCCTGTTGTAAAAGGATTGCTCTATGAATACCTGCGAACCCTTGATCAATCAGGCCCTTTTCATGACAAAGACGGGATTGTGTTTGGTGGTAGCGATTGTTATTATTGGAATGGCGTTTATCAGGAAGGCTGGAACTATTTCAGCCGTACGATAGGTACTCCCTTTATTTCTTCTCCGTTTTACAATAAAAACGGCACCATCTACACGCTCAATAGCCGGATGGTGGTGCACCACTTCGGGGCCGAGGGAGATATCAAAGGGTATAACTATCGATTATTGGCCTCTTTTAGTAAAAACTACGGAGCTTACTATGCGCCGTTCCCCTCCATGATAAAAAACAGTTCGTTGTTGTTGGAGGTTCATAAATCAGTTCCACAACTTAAAGGAGTGGAAGCCGGAATCTCTCTGGCCGCTGATTTTGGAAAGCTTTATGGTAATTCCACCGGTTGTATGATTACGCTCCGGAAACGTGGATTTTTATGCGGTTATTAAACCGGCATCCGGACCACTGCAACTGTTTCCATCTATCAGGTTACAATAACTTTACAATTCCATGCTCTTTTGACTTTGCATCAGTCTGGAAAATGAGTAACTTTGTCCTGCATATCTAACCAAAATTAAATTCGTGTTTCGGCAGAAGCGTCCGATGCAAAGCTGTCGTTGTACAACGACAGAGGCTAACGATGTAAATCCCGATATTCAAACCAAACTGCTATGAAGATAGTTATTGCCGGAGCAGGTGAAACCGGCTCCCATCTCTCCAAGATTCTCGCGCAAGAGAGTCAGGACATCACGATGCTGGATGCCAATGAAGCAAAACTAAAACAGCTCAAGACAACACTGAACATCAAAACTGTTGCCGGTCAGGCCATTTCCATTGCGAGCCTTAAAGAGAGCGGAGTGGAAGATGCGGACCTGTTTGTTGCTGTTACACCATCCGAAACGGAAAATATTACTGCTTGTGTTCTGGCATCGAAACTGGGTGCAAAAAAGACATTATCGCGCATCGATAACAATGAATATCTGTTGCCCGAAAATAAAGAATTTTTTCAACAACTGGGAATCAGTTCGATGGTTTATCCCGAACATCTGGCCGGATCGGAAATCATAAATTCACTGAAAGCCACCTGGCTCAGGGAGTATATGGCCTTTGAAGACGGTAAAATGTTGCTGGTAGGTATTAAGGTGCGTTCCAATGCCGATATTGCCAACAAACAGTTTTCATCAGGCTATTTCAATCATACCCATTACCGCATCGTGGCTATCAAGCGTCCCGACCAGACGATCATCCCGAAAGGAAGTGATCTGATTTTACCTAACGATTTGGTCTATTTCATTACTGCGCCCGAGGATCTCGATTTTGTACGCCAACAGGCAGGAAAAGAGGAGTACGAGGTACAAAATATCATGATTATGGGTGGGAGCCGCATTGCCGAATGTACGGCTGCTCTGTTGCCCGACCATATGCGTGTGAAATTGATCGAGATTGATAAGGAAAAGAGTCATGCATTGGGAGAGAAACTAAATAACATATTGGTAATCAATGGCGATGGACGTGATGTAGAGCTTCTGAAAGAGGAGGATATTGAGGAGATGGATGCCTTTGTTGCCCTGACCGATAATTCGGAAACCAATATTCTGGCATGTTCGGTAGCCAAACGGTTCGGCATAAAGAAAACAATTGCCGAAATTGAAAACATCGAATACATTCCGATGTCCGAAAATCTGGATATCGGCGCTATTCTGAACAAAAAACTACTGACGGCCAGCCATCTCTATCAACTGACGTTGAATGCCAACATCTCCAACGTAAAATGTCTGACCAATGTAGAAGCGGTGGTAATGGAGTTTGTGGTAAAAGAGGGTTCGAGAGTGACTCAGGACAGTGTAAGGGATCTTCAACTTCCGAATAATGTAAATATCGGCGGGTTAATCAGAAACGGAAAAGGAATTACCGTAAACGGAAATACCCTTATTCAACCGAACGATCACGTCATAGTTTTTTGCATGAGCGATTCGGTGCAGAAATTAGATGCGTTCTTTCATTAATAGTATCGAAGACAACTATCCGAAAAAACAAAGGCTGTCCACACGGGCAGCCTCTACTTTAAGCTTTCGATAACGACTATTGAATTGCCTGTGCCAATTCAGCACCGGCTTTGAACTTTGCAACGTTTTTAGCAGCAATGTCTACAGGTTTTTGCGTTGCAGGATTAATACCCTTGCGGGCCTCCTTTTTTACAATAGAAAATGACCCAAAACCGACAAGGCTTACTTTATCTCCATCCTTCAAAGCAGTAGTAATAGCACAAACAGTTGCTTCCAAAGCCTTTTTTGCATCAGCTTTTGTTAAGCCTGACTCAGCAGCGATAGCGTTAACCAATTCACCTTTATTCATACTTGTAATTTTAAATGGTTAGAAAAACAGCGGGGCAAATCCCAAATATTGTTTGCAAAGATAAAACATTCCCTTAACAAAACAACCTGACAACCTTTTATTTACAAAAAAAAATTGCGTTTTCTCAAAAAACATGTTTAACAGCATAAAAAGAGTCTTTTTTTCTCTATTTTTGCTCCAAATTTTTTATTTATGACCGATTATAAATCCTCTTTCCCACCGGTAATTTTAAATTTACTGGTCATAAATTTCTTATTCTGGCTTGCCAGTGTTGTGCTGCCGGGTGCAGCCGACATTAATTTAAGTTCCGTATTGGGACTTCATTACTGGCAGTCGAAAGATTTTCATGCCTATCAGTTACTGACCTACATGTTTCAACATGCCTCATTCGATCATATCTTTTTTAATATGTTCGGGTTATTTATGTTCGGTCCGGTACTGGAGCAAGTGTGGGGTAGCAAACGATTCCTCTTTTTCTATCTCATTACCGGCATCGGTGCCGCCCTCACTCAGGAGGTAATGTGGAGCCTGAGCATCTATCCCGAAATCGGGAGCGCTATTACCAATGTTAACTTTATGGGTGGAGAACCGCTTACCGTAGGAGCGTCGGGTGCTATTTTCGGTATATTGTTGGCATTTGGCATGGTATTTCCCGATGCCCGGCTGTTTCTGCTGTTCCTTCCTATTCCGATCAAGGCAAAGTATATGATTCCGGTCTATGCGCTGATCGAACTTTTCCTGGGAGTGGCCAGCTTCTCGGGCGACAACGTGGCACATTTTGCACACCTCGGAGGAGCCTTATTCGGACTTATTTTGATATTGATATGGAAACGAAATGCCCACAACAGCAATAATGAATTTTGATTATGACGCTGATAAACGATTTTAAACGTTCGTTTCAACAGGCAACCATGCTTAAAAAACTACTGTATATCAACATTGTAACTTTTGTTGTTGTACAGCTTGCCGCTATCATCCTGAAGCTGTGCGCCGTCGAATCGTCCATCTGGTTATCGTATCTCGAACTACCCTCCAATCTAAGTCTTTTGGCGACACGTCCGTGGACAATAATCACTTACATGTTTCTGCATACCGGCGTATTGCATATTCTGTTCAATATGCTCTGCCTTTTCGGATTCGGGCAACTGTTTCTATTCGTTTTTTCGCCCAAGCACCTGCTGAGTGTCTATATTTTTGGTGGCATTGCCGGCGCTATTGTCTACATTGGAGCATTTAATATATTCCCTTATTTTGCTGTAGCAAAAGATCATACGCTGTTGCTGGGAGCTTCGGCTTCTATTATGGCAATTATCGTTGCCGTAGCCGCCTATTCTCCCAATTACGATGTATCTTTGTTTCTGCTGGGCCGGATTAAATTAAAGTATGTCGCTATTTTTACTTTTCTGATTAGTCTTCTGAGTGTTACCGGCGACAATGCCGGAGGAGAACTGGCACATGTAGGTGGCGCTCTGCTGGGATTTTGGTTTGGCAAACGGATGAAAGACGGCAAAGATATTACCAAACGTTTTAATCTCGCCGTCGACAAGGTGATTTCTCTTTTTGAAAGGAAACCGCGTAAATTCAAGGTAACGCAGCCGCGCCCGAAATCGGACAGAGAGTATCGTCAGGAAAAGCACAACAACGAAGAGGAGCTGAACCGTATTCTCGAAAAAATAAAACGATCGGGATATGGCAGCCTGTCGGAAGAAGAGAGGAAAAATTTGTTCGACCGGAGCGGCAAATAACAATTTGCAAATGAGACAATATGCTAATGTACCAATTACAATCTGAACGCATCATCCTCACTTTAAATCAAAGGGATATAATCCAATTATTTAGCACAGAGTTGTGAGACAAAGCATTAAAATACTACTTATCGTCCTGAACGTCATTGCCGCCACGGCCATGATTCTGGCTAAGCTAACAACAGTCGTCAGCCCGGTTCACTGGCTTATATTCGCTTATTTCGGACTTTTTTTCCCTTTTATCTTAATTATCAACTTTGCATTTATATTGTTCTGGGTTTTCTGCCGCAAGTGGAAAATACTTTTCATCTCTCTGATTGCCTGCTTTATATGTATCAACAACATATGCGATACATTTCCCATTCACCTCATCAAGCGAACGGCAAGCGAGGCGACGAGCCGTCTGAAAATAATGACCTACAATATTGATGCTTTCAGCCAGTTTTCTCCGTCGCGAAAAAGTACCATGGACAGTTTGCTGGCATTTGTCAACCGGAAAAATCCCGATGTTATCTGCTTTCAGGAGTTTTACGTGTACAACAAATCGGGAAAGACGACCGAAAAAAATGTATTGAAGGGGCTCAAAAAATACCCGTATCATTTCATTCATTATTCCGTATCGGAAGATGTATTCAGTGAAGGACTGGCCATTTTTTCAAAATATCCGATCGACTATAAGGGCATATGCCAATTCTCGAAAGGATATTACATGACGATCTATGCCGATATTGAAGTCAACTCGAAAACAATACGGGTGTTCAACCACCACATGCAATCCTATAAATTCACCTCCGACGAACGGAGGCATTACGAAGATTTGGTAGGCGATTTCAATTCGCATCTCTTCCGCGATGTTGTTTTGAAATTCTCGTCAAAAATGAACGAGGCCTACAACGTGCGGGCGAAACAGGCCGATATTGTGGCAAAAACGATAGAACAGTCTCCCTACCCTGTCATTATTTGCGGCGACTTTAACGATGTGCCGGTTTCGTATACCTATACTACCATCAAACAGGATTTGTTGGACACCTATGCCACCGTCGGAACCGGATATGGCAATACCTATAGCCACAAACTATTCCCGTTCCGCATCGACTACATTATGGTCGATCCATCGTTTCATCCCATATCGTCGCGGGCCGCAAGGGTAAAATATTCCGACCA
>CAZFTY010000058.1:0-8858 GCA_964521835.1 uncultured Microbacter sp. | reverse complement strand
CACCAACTTCACGAACGGGCAGGTGCAGATCGGTGCCGGCGATTTTACCTTCTTTGTGAAATCGGGGTATCTGATTGAAGATGGAAAATTGACCCGTCCAATCAAGGATATCAATATTATCGGTAACGGTCCGAAAGCACTGGCAGATATTACGATGGTGGCTAACAATTACAAGATGGATAACGGAACCTGGACTTGTGGTAAGGATGGGCAGAGTTGTCCTGTAACTTGTGGGATGCCTTCGGTACTGGTTTCAAAACTTACGGTGGGTGGTGAAAATGCTTAATGTGAGATTGCAGTTATGATAAAGAAAGAACAAAAAGAGCTGGCACGTTGGGCAATGCAGTATGCCCTCAAAAAAGGGTGTCAGGAGTGCCGCGTGGGCATCTATTCGGGTTCGGAGAGTTCGTTTGAGGTGCGCGATACCCAGTTGGATAAGTTACAGCAGGCCGAAGAGAACCAGATGGTCATCTATCTGTTTGTTGATGGACGCTATGGCGCGATATCGACCAATCGCATGGATCGTCGGGAGCTGGAGAAATTTATTGCAGACGGGGTTGCCTCCGTGCGTTTTCTGGCCGAAGATCCGGCTCGTAAATTGCCCGATCCTTCTCTCTATTTCTCCGGTAGTGAAGCTGCTTTGGAGCTTTACGATCCTAATTTTCAGTCTGTTTCTCCCGATGAAAAGCTGAAACTGGCTAAATCGGCAGCCGCAGAGATCTACGGTAGCGATGCCCGCATCATATCCGTTTCATCGGCTTACGGCGATAATGAAAGTTTCGCCTATATCGTATCGAGTAATGGTTTTGAGGGAGAGAGTTCTACCTCGTCGTTTGGCATTTCTGTGAGCGTTTCGGTAAAAGGAGATGGGGATGCCCGTCCTGAATCGTATTGGTATGATAGCACGTTAACATGGGAAAGTCTGCAGAAGCAAGGCGTTGGAAAGCGTGCTCTGGAGCGTGCATTAAGAAAAATGGGGCAAACGAAGATACAGTCGGGTAAATATCCGATGCTGGTCGAAAATACGGCTGTCCGTACTATTCTTTCTCCTTTAATGTCGGCGATCAATGGTTCGGCTATTCAGCAGAAAAACTCATTTTTACTCGATAAAATGGGGCAAAAAGTGGTTTCTGAAAAGATGACTTTGATAGACAATCCGCTATTGCCAAAAGCGTTGGGCGCAAAATGTTTCGACCGGGAAGGTATTGCTACCAAAAAACGGAATGTTTTTGAAAACGGCGTGTTGAAAACCTATTTTATCGATTCTTATATTGCAAACAAGTTGAATATGCCTCCAACCACCGGATCGCCGTCGGTTCTTTATTTCGATAAAGGGGATGGAACTCAGCAAGAGCTTATGGCTAAAATGGGGAATGGTATTTTGATTACAGGGTTCAACGGAGGTAACTGCAACAGTTCCACGGGTAATTTCTCGTACGGTATCGAAGGATTTCGTGTCGAAAATGGAGAGGCTAAAAAGCCGATTTCGGAGATGAACATAACAGGTAATATGCTTACGTTGTGGAGCAACCTGTCTGGCATTGGAACAGATGTCTTGAAATCGTCCTCATGGCAAATGCCCTCTCTTTTGTTTGACGCGGTCGATTTTAGCGGGCTGTAAGAACCATTTAAAATACAAATCAAAAATAGGGGCTTTTTCTTCTGAAAAGGTCCCTATTTCTTTTATCCTTTTTTGATACTCAATTATCGTAAAAAAGATGTAATTTTGTCAGTCTTTTCCTGACAATATGGACAGATCGCTTCTGCGAAATATTGTTTCGCACATTGATTAATTTGTTATATGCAACCATCAGAATTACAATCGGTAAAACAGCGATTCGGAATCATAGGAAACTCTCCGTTGCTGAATCGTGCTATCGATATTGCCGTACAGGTTTCGGCAACCGATCTGTCTGTGTTGATTACCGGTGAAAGTGGCGTTGGAAAGGAGACTTTTCCTCAAATCATACATCAGTTCAGTCACCGCAAACACGGACCGTATATTGCGGTCAACTGTGGTGCTATTCCAGAAGGAACGATCGATTCGGAGCTGTTTGGCCACGAAAAAGGTTCGTTTACCGGTGCTTTGGGTGAACGCAAAGGTTATTTCGAGGTCGCTGACGGAGGAACAATCTTTTTGGATGAGGTGGGAGAGCTTCCACATTCCACGCAGGTTCGTTTGTTGCGCGTGCTCGAAGCCGGAGAGTTTATCAAGGTGGGCTCTTCAAAGGTGCAAAAAACCAATGTGCGTGTTGTAGCGGCAACAAATTTGAATATGATCGAAGCCACCAGACAGGGAAAATTTCGGGAAGATCTCTATTATCGTCTCAATACGGTGCCCATTTCGATTCCTCCTTTGAGGGAACGGAAAGAGGATGTCGTCTTGTTGTTTCGGAAGTTTGCCCTCGATTTTGCCGATAAATACCGGATGCCTCCGGTAAAACTGAACGAGGAAGCCCAGCAGATCCTGGCCAATTATTACTGGCGGGGAAATATTCGTCAGTTGAAAAATATTGCAGAACAAATTTCGGTGATAGAACAAAACCGTGAATTGACCGGATCGGTGCTTCGTTCCTATTTGCCCGATAATGAGATGGAAACACTACCATCGGTATTTGGAGGAGCGCATATGGAAGAACAGCGTTCGTTTAGTAACGAACGGGAAATTTTGTATCAGGTGCTGTTCGATATGCGGAAAGATATGAACGACCTGAAGCAGCTGGTGCACGAGATAATCACTAAGGGTGGAACTGCTGATGTGGCAACGGCGGCAAAGATGGAAGAGATGCAACTATTTCGCACGCAGTATGTTCATCCGGGCGAAGCAACCATTGTTACGCCGCAACATCAGCCGTCGTTTATAAAAACGAGTGGGAAACACGAACATATAGAAGATACAGAAGAGTATGTCGAAGAGTCTTTATCGCTTGAAGAGGTTGAAAAAGAGATGATTCGCAAAGCTCTTGACCGGCATAAGGGGAAACGGAAATTTGCAGCTCAGGAGTTGGGTATTTCCGAACGAACCCTTTACCGAAAAATTAACGAATACGGATTGGAATAATGCTAAAATCAGTTTGTGTATATTGCTCTTCCAGTAGTAAGCTAAGTCCGGTTTATTACAAAGCAGCCGAACGTATGGGTGAACTTTTTGCTGAGGCAGGGCTCCATCTTATTTTTGGCGGTGGAAAGAGCGGTTTGATGGGACGGATGGCCGACAGCTTGTTGCAACAGGGTGGCGAGGCCATTGGCGTAATTCCCGGTTTTATGTGCGATGAGGGATGGCAACACGACGGACTTACCGAGCTAAAAGTGGTAGAGACCATGCACCAGCGTAAGGCGATGATGGCCGAGATGGCGGATGCTGCGGTCGCTTTGCCCGGGGGTATCGGTACGTTTGACGAACTGTTTGAAATTATTACATGGAAGCAATTGGGTTTGTTTACCAAGCCTGTCGTTATTCTGAATACGAACAATTATTTCCGGCATTTTATAGAATTACTTCATGTTGCAGCCTCCGAGAATTTTCTGCGCGATGAACATCGTCAGATTTGGCAGGTGGTGAATACCCCCGAGGAGGTTATTCCCGCAATTAAGAACGCGGTGGCGTGGCCTGATGATGCACGGAGTTTTGCGGCGGTTTAATACTAAGGTTTATTCTGGTGGTAGAGATAACTTCACATACAAACAATAGCGATACTTCGTTGGTTAAAATAACCCCTGTCGATACGCTTTGGGGCAAATACGGTACCAATATTTATCTTCGTACACAAACTACTCCCAGTAAAATCGAGCATGTATTGGGTTATGAAGGTAAAATTGCGCCACAGGGGCTTTTTTCGTATGATACATCCAGCGGTCTGCTGTTGTTTATTACGCTGGTTTATTCCTATTTGTTGTTTCGTTCCAGATCGGTGATACAGGGTAGCTTTAATTCTATTTTTAAAAAGCAGAGAGAGCGATCCAGTATTTTTGAGTCGGAAGTTACGGCTCCCGAGATACGTTTTCGGATGTTGGTCCGGATTTTGGGTTTGATGGGTTTAACCGTGTACGCTTATACCTTTGCGGCGAAACTGTTTCCCCATGCCGACGGTTTGATGGCTCTGTTGCTGCTGGGCGGATTAAGCATTGGAATTCTTCTTGTTCTGTGGATAAAGTACCTCGTCTTTTCGTTATTGTCCTTTGTCTTTTTTGACAGAAAGCAAACTGCTTTTTTTACACATGCCTATTTTACGATTATTTTTGGGCTGGGGCTGATGCTCCTTCCATTAGTATCCTTTCAAACATTGGTTGCCGCAGATTTTATTCCCTGGCTGCAAACCATGAGTTTCGCAGCTTGTATAATCGCGGTTTTGCTGGTTCTTTATAAAATTATACAAATTTTTTGGCTTGACTACTATTCAATTATCTATATAATTTTGTATCTTTGCACACTCGAAATACTCCCTGTTTTGGTGGGGGTGAAAGTAGTGCAATTATTTGATATTAGCTTATAAATTAAGTATTTGAGCTTTGAAGATAAAGAAGATTTTGGTTTCACAACCACAGCCGACATCGGAAAAATCACCCTATTTTGATATTGTTGAGAAATATGGAGTGAAGATAGATTTTCGTCCGTTCATTAAGGTAGAGCCTATCCCGGCGAAAGAATTCCGTCAGCAGAAAGTCTCTATTCTGGATCACACAGCAGTGATGTTTACTGCGAAGACAGGAATAGATAATTTCTTCCGTATTTGCGAAGAAATGCGTATTACGATGCCTGAAACAATGAAATATTTTTGTATTTCTGAGTCAGTAGCTCTCTATTTACAGAAGTATATTCAGTATCGTAAGCGGAAAGTGTTTTTTGGAACAACAGGTAAGCTCCCGGAGCTATTTACGGTGATCTCAAAACATCAGAGTGAGAATTTTCTGGTGGTTTTGTCCGACGTTCATAACGAAGAGATTCTGAATTTACTTGAAAAGAATCAGGTGAAATACGATGTCGGTATTATGTACCGGACTGTTAGTAATGATTTTACGCCAGAAGAAGAGTTTAATTACGATATGCTGATCTTTTTCAGTCCCCAGGGAATCGCATCGTTGATCAAAAATTTCCCTGAATTCGATCAGGGAGAAATACAGATCGGCTGTTTCGGTACTACCACGGCAAATGCAGTGCGCGAAGCCGGCTTGCGTCTGGACCTGGAAGCTCCGCGGCCTGATGCTCCTTCGATGACTACGGCTTTGGATCTTTTCATTAAGGAAAATCACAAGAATGCCAAGAAATAAGTTGTTGATATACAAAAATAGCAAAGCCTTTCTCTTTCGGGAAAGGCTTTTGTTTTTATAGTGAGGAAGAACTCTTCAGAGTCCTTTGGCCTTTGCTTCATCCCAGATGGCATTCATCTCATCCAGACTTAGTTGTTTCAGATCGATACCTTTTTGAATGGTCTGTTCTTCGAGATAATTGAATCTCCGTATGAATTTTGCATTCGTTTTTTCAAGGGCATTTTCCGGATTTATATTGTAAAGCCGCGCGGCATTGATGATGCTGAACAAAAAATCGCCGAACTCAGCTTCGGTGTTTTCCTTGTCGGCTTTTGCTATTTCCTCTTTCAACTCGTTCAGTTCCTCATCTACTTTATCCCATACCTGCTCTTTCTTTTCCCAGTCGAAACCCACTCCACGCGCTTTGTCCTGCATACGGTGCGCTTTAATCATGGCCGGTAAAGCCGCCGGAACGCCACTCAATACGGTTTTATTTCCGCCTTTCTCTTTCAGTTTCAGTTTTTCCCACTGCTCTTTTACCTCTTGTGGTGTATTGGCCGTATTGTCTCCAAAGATATGCGGATGCCGGTAAATAAGTTTTTCGGAAAGGGCATCGATTACCTGATCCATGGTAAAATCGCCTGTTTCGCTGCCTATTTTGGCATAAAAAACAATATGGAGTAATATATCGCCCAACTCCTTTTTAATGGCAACAGGGTTCTCTTTGGCTATTGCATCGGCCAGCTCATAGGTTTCTTCAATCGTTAAGGTACGCAGGCTCTCGAAAGTCTGCTCTTTGTCCCAGGGGCATTTTTCGCGCAACTCATCCATTATCTCCAGCAGATGCCGGAACGAGGCGAGCGCTTTATCTATATCTGTTTTCATACTATAATAATTTTTTCGTCTAAGGAAGTATGGAACTCCATGTTGCTGGAAATTATTACATTACTCTTGGGTGTTGTGAAGCAACATGTTCGTTTCATTTTAATATTGTATTGGCTAAATAGTTGTTTTTTACATGCAAAGGTGTTCGACCACAATTTTGATGCCGATGGCAATCAAGAGAATTCCTCCGATGATTTCGGCCGATTTTTGAAATTTGTGGCCCATTTTTCGGCCGATCCAGATGCCGGTAAGTGCAAAAACAAACGTGCAAAGTCCGATAATGGAGGTCGGGTACCAGATGCTTTGTCCCAGTGTGGAGATGGTAAACCCTACAGCAAAAGCATCGATGCTGGTAGCGATGGCCAGTGTAACGACCACTTTATAAGAAGATATTTTCAGCTTCTTTTTTTCCGGATGGCCATACATACCGTCGTAAGCCATTTTGCCTCCGACCAAAGCCAGAAGCGCAAAGGCAATCCAATGGTCGAATTCTGTGATGAGATGTGCAACTTTTTCGCCCAGAAACCATCCGATAATCGGCATCGCGGCCTGAAATAGGGCCAAAATCAGCGCGTACCGGATAATGATGATAGGTTTGAACCGATGCTTATTGCAACCGGCAGCGATGGATACAGATATAGTGTCCATGCATAATCCGACGGCAATGGCGAGAATGGTGAGAAAGTTCACGATAGAGTTGCGTTAAAAAAAAGAGATGGAATTACATCTCTTCTATAAGGTTTAACATTTTGATAGTGGCCTTGATAGCTGCTACCGTTTGGTCACCATCCAGGCCCCTGGTTTTGAAGATTTTTTCTTTGAATTTCCAGGTGATGATAGTTTGTACAAAGGCATCTGTTTTCCCACCGGGAGGAATTACCACCACGTAGTCAATCAGTTCAGGTGTCGGCTTGTTGAGTTTCCTGTATATTTTCCACATTGCCTTCGATACGGCATTATACTGTCCGTGTCCGGCGGCCGTTTGTTCGTGTACCTCTCCATGAATCTCCATTTTCACCGTAGCCACCGGATGTAATCCATACGTCAGCGCCAGAGAATAATTGACCATTTTGATTGCCTGATCTTCTTTTTCACTCTTCAGTACATCGGCGACGATATAGGGCAATTCATCGATGGAAACCGTCTCTTTTTTATCTCCCAATTCGATAACCCGGGTTGTTACCCTGCGCATCATATCGTCATCGAGTTCGATGCCCAGAACCTCTAAGTTTTTTAATATATTTGCTTTGCCTGATGTTTTTCCAAGGGCATATTGACGTTCGCGTCCGAAGCGTTCGGGAAGAAGATCGTTGTAATAGAGGTTCTTCTTGTTGTCGCCGTCGGCATGAACGCCAGCCACCTGGGTGAAAACACTTTCGCCGATAACCGGTTTGTTGGGCGGGATGCGGATGCCGGAGTATGTTTCGACCACTTTGCTGATGGCGTTTATCTTGTCTTCCTGTAGTTTGGTGTCGATATTCAGGTGGTCGTGGAGTACGGCGATAACGCTCGATAGCGGCGCATTTCCGGCACGTTCGCCCAAGCCGTTTACCGTAACGTGGATTCCTTCGATGCCGGCTTTGATGGCTTCATACACGTTGGCAACGGCAAAATCGTAGTCGTTGTGCGCATGAAAATCAAACCGTAGTCCGGGGTAGCGTTCTTTCATCTTACGGCAGTAGGTGTAGGTCTCCTCCGGATTCAGGATGCCGAGGGTGTCGGGAAGCATAAACCGTTTGATGCTTTCGTTTTTCAGTGCATCGACGATGAAGTAAACATACTCTTCCGACTCCCGCATTCCGTTCGACCAGTCTTCCAGATAGACATTGACGCTGATACCCATTTCACGGGCAGTGGCCAATACCTGCCTGATGTCGGCAATATGCTGTTCGGGATTTTTCTTTAGCTGGTGTTTGCAATGCTTCAAAGAGCCTTTGCATAACAGATTGAGCACCGTGCAGCCGGTATCTTTGATCCAATTGAGTGATAGGTTGCCGTCTACAAATCCGAGTACCTCAATTTTGTCTATATGCCCGCTTCGTTGTGCCCATTCGGCAATTCGTTTTACCGAATCGAATTCCCCTTCCGATACGCGCGCGGAGGCAATTTCAAGCCGGTCGACTTTCAGCTCTTCGAGCAGTAGCCGTGCAATACTCAGTTTTTCGTGAACGGTAAAAGAGACACCGGAGGTTTGTTCTCCATCCCTTAATGTAGTGTCTAATATTTCTATATTAGCCATAAGCGCATTGTTTGTAATCTGTAGTCGTCAGATAAGACTACTGCATTGAATCGGATGCTATAAATATGCTACATAAAGATCAACGCAGAACACACAAACATATTGCTTTGCGTGGCCTGCGTTGTATTGTTGTTTGGTTGTGTCGATCTAAAGCGATCAAGCGTTCATTCCACCGCAAACTTTTATAACTTGCCCTGTGACATAAGACGAAAGGTCTGAAGCTAAAAACAGTGTTACGTTTGCCACGTCTTCCGGAGTACCACCTCTGTGTAATGGAATTTTGCTTTCCCATTCTTTGCGGATGTCTTCGGGTAACTGGTTGGTCATCTCTGTGATAATGAAACCGGGAGCGATAGCGTTACAACGGATATTGCGGGTGCCGAATTCTTTGGCTACCGATTTTGTAACACCAATAATACCGGCCTTGGATGCTGAATAATTGATTTGATTGGCGTTGCCGGAAACTCCTACAACCGAGCTCATGTTG
>CAZFTY010000057.1:0-9235 GCA_964521835.1 uncultured Microbacter sp. | reverse complement strand
ACGAACCTTTACCCCTTGATTTTCACCCGGAATCCATTTGGGCATGGAAGAGATAACACGAACTGCATCTTTGTCTAAATCAGGGTCGACTCCCCTGACTACATGTAGATTCGTAATGCTACCATCTTTTTCTACAACAAACTGACAAATCACCCGCCCCTGAATTCCGTTATAACACTGATAAAGGGGATATTGACGTATATTTTTTGCCAAATAAGCCGCCAGATCTCCATCCGAAAACTGGGGCATTTTGTCAGCGACAGTATAAATAGTAGTGTCTGATGCTTCGCCTTCCTTTATTTTAAAATTGACCGGCAGCGTATATTTTACCCGTGTAGGTTGATTGCTCTGTTTTCCCGGAACCCATTTAGGCATGGAAGAAATAACACGTACAGCCTCTTTGTCCAAATCCGGATGAACACCGCGAACCACCTGAACATCCGTTACACTACCATCTTTTTCTATAACAAACTGACAAATTACTCTCCCCTGAATTCTTTTTTTATAACACGAATCCGGATAACAAATATTCTTCATTACATAAGCAACTACATCACCCGGAAATTGGGGCATCTCTTCCACCACATAACAAAAAACATCCTGATTTGGTGCAGAATTCTGCTCAATAGCCAGTTTCGTGGAATCAGACTTTTTCGCAGGCTCTATTTTCTTATTGATTTTTGGTTGATTTTGAGCCACAACACTTAAGCCCATGATAAACATTCCCAGAATCAGTTTGGGTTTTACAAACATCTTCCATCCGCCACTTTTATCCGCCAAATAAGAAAAAAGCAGAAAAAGAGCGTAAAAAAACCGAAATCTTATACGCTTTGCCATAACCAAAAATTAAACAATTTATAAGCAAACGTACGGAGAATTCCTCAAATATCCAACAAAGAGAAACTATTCACTATCTCATAGATTTTGTATCTTTGCAGTCCGAAATTGTATAGCCGACAGACTTTCTGCGATTACACAATGAAACGATTACACGATTAAACAAAGAGACATGTCTAAGAACTTCAAAAGAACATTGATTACCACCGCGTTGCCCTATGCAAACGGGCCCGTCCACATCGGCCATTTAGCCGGAGTTTATGTACCAGCCGACATCTACGCACGTTATATGCGGCTCAAGGGCGAAGAGGTAGTCATGATCGGGGGTTCGGACGAACACGGGGTGCCCATCACCATCAAGGCGCGCAAGGAGGGCATCACTCCGCAGGAAGTGGTGGATCGTTACCACACCATTATTAAAGATTCGTTCAGGGAGTTCGGCATCACCTTCGATGTCTATTCACGCACCTCCTCTAAAATTCACCATAAAACCGCTTCCGACTTTTTCCGCATTCTGTACGACAAGGGAGAATTCATTGAGAAAACATCGGAACAATATTACGATGAAGAGGCCAAACAGTTTCTGGCCGACCGCTACATCACCGGCAAATGTCCCCATTGCGGCAACGAACGTGCTTACGGCGACCAGTGCGAAGCGTGCGGCACCTCGCTCAGTCCGCTCGACCTGATTGAACCCAAATCGGCCATCAGCGGCAGCACCCCGGTATTGAAAGAGACCCACCACTGGTACCTGCCGCTCGACAAGCACGAAGCGTGGTTGCGCGAGTGGATTCTCGAAAACCACAAAGAGTGGAAAACGAACGTCTACGGACAGTGCAAATCGTGGTTAGATATGGGCTTGCAACCCCGCGCCGTAAGCCGCGACCTCGACTGGGGCGTTCCAGTGCCGGTGGAAGGCGCCGAAGGAAAGGTGCTCTACGTATGGTTTGATGCTCCTATCGGTTATATCTCCAACACCATCGAAATGTGTGAGAAAGAGCCTGATAAATACGGCAGTTGGGAGAAATGGTGGAAAGATTCCGAAACCAAACTGGTGCACTTTATCGGCAAAGACAATATCGTTTTCCATTGTATCGTCTTCCCGTCGATGCTGAAAGCTGATGGAAGCTATATCTTACCGAAAAACGTACCTGCCAACGAATTTTTAAACCTCGAAGGAGACAAAATATCGACCTCCCGCAACTGGGCTGTTTGGCTGAACGAGTACCTGCATGATTTTCCCGGCAAACAGGATGTATTGCGCTACGTGCTCACTGCCAACGCTCCCGAAACGAAAGACAACGACTTTACATGGAAAGATTTTCAGGCACGCAACAACAACGAATTGGTGGCCATCTTCGGCAACTTCGTGAACCGCGCGTTAGTCTTGACCCACAAATATTTTGACGGCAAAGTGCCTGCCGCCGGCGAAGCGACCGACTACGACCGCCAGACACTCGAAGAGTTCAAGTCGGTGCAGGCAGAGATGGAGCGGTTGCTCGAAGTGTACCGTTTCCGCGATGCCCAGAAAGAGGCGATGAATCTGGCCCGCATCGGCAACAAATACCTTGCCGATATGGAACCGTGGAAGCTGGCCAAAACCGATATGACCCGTGTAGCTGCTATTATGAACCTCAGCCTGCAGATCACAGCCAACTTAGCCATCGCTTTCGAGCCGTTCCTTCCGTTCTCGGCACAAAAGCTGCGCGAAATGATTGGTATGCCTGAATGCAACTGGGCGCACCTCGGTCATTTCAATCTGTTGGAAGAGGATCATCAACTGAACGAACCGACTCTTTTGTTCGAAAAAATTGAAGACAGCGTGGTGGAAGCGCAAGTACAAAAATTGCTCGATACGAAAAAAGCCAATGAAGCTGCTGCATACAAACCCAATCCGGTAAAAGAGAACGTGGCATTCGAAGATTTTATGAAGATGGATATCCGCGTGGGTACCGTGCTCGACTGCCAGAAAGTGCCCAAGGCCGACAAACTGCTGCAGTTCCGCATCGCGGACGGTCTGGAAGAACGCACCATCCTCTCGGGCATTGCGAAATATTATCCCAACCCCGAAGAGCTGATCGGCACACAGGTTTGCTTTATTGCCAACTTCGAGCCCCGCAAACTGCGCGGCATCATGAGCGAAGGAATGATTCTTTCGGCCGAAGATGCGGATGGCAAATTAGTGTTGATCCAACCGAGAATGAAAGTAACCAACGGCGTTGAAGTAAAATAAAAAGCCACCCCCAGCCCCCTCCACAAGAGGGGGTTAATCTGGGATACCCTCATTTTACAGAAAATTAACATCACATTTTAAACACAGAGCTTCTTTGCAAGCAACCTGCTACGACAGACTTCCACTCTCTTGAGGAGGGAGAGGTAATCCGGGACTCCACTT
Source organism: uncultured Microbacter sp. (assembly GCA_964521835.1). GTDB lineage: Bacteria > Bacteroidota > Bacteroidia > Bacteroidales > Paludibacteraceae > Microbacter. Next base: position 6,003 of record CAZFTY010000057.1, on the reverse strand, counting down.
AATACAAAATATTTATCAAATTAAACTCTATAAAAGCCACCTTTACGAACCTTTATACTGAAGTTTGCCGTAGCAGACTTCCACTCTCTTGAGGAGAGGGGCGCAGGGGAGAGGCTGCATCTGACTATATGCGTAAACTAAAAATAGACGAACTGAACCGCCTCTCGACCGATGAGTTCAAGCAGGCCGACAAGCTGCCGCTGGTGGTGGTGCTCGACAACGTGCGCAGTCTGCACAATGTCGGGTCGGTGTTCCGCACGTCGGATGCTTATTTGGTGGAAGCCGTTTACCTTTGCGGCATCACCTCCACGCCACCCCATGCCGAGATACACAAGTCGGCGCTGGGAGCCGAGTTTTCCGTCGACTGGAAATACTTCGAGCAGACGCTCGACGCTGTGGCGCAACTGAAAGCCGAGGGCTACACCGTTTTCTCCATCGAACAAGCTCAGGGAAGCACCATGCTCACCGATATGCAGTTAGACCCGAACGGTAAATACGCCGTCATTCTCGGTCATGAGGTGAAAGGCGTACAGCAGGAAGTAGTCAATGCCAGCGACGGCTGCATCGAGCTGCCGCAATATGGCACCAAACATTCGCTCAACGTCTCTGTCACGGCAGGTATTGTGATTTGGGAGTTTTTCAGAGGACTATCCCCCCTTCATTCTCGCTAAAAATGCCTTGCGAAAACTTCGTCCCACGGCAATTTCCTTACCGTCAAAGAGGTTTATTTTTTGGTGATTGAATGCTGCAATCTCTTTGACGTTGACAATATAACTCTTGTGCACCCGACAAAAATCGAGGTCTGGTAGCGTCTCTTCCATCGATTTCAACGAAGCGAGCGTGATGTAACACTTTTTCTCCGTAAATATTTTGACATACTCTCCGAAACCTTCGATATAAATTATTGCCACGTACGGTATTTTATGTGAGCTATAGTCTGCATTAATCGTCAGAAACTGATCTTCCCCACGCTGTTCTTTCTCTGCCAAATTCCGGTAATTCAACATCTCAACAGCCTTGTTTACAGCCTGCTGAAACCGCAAAAAAGAGATGGGCTTAGCCAAATAGTCCAATACATTCAGATCAAAAGCCTTCAACGCATAATCGTGACGGGCCGTCGTGAAAATAACCAATGGTGGAGATTCCAGCCGGGCTAAAAGAGCAAAACCGTCTAAACGCGGCATTTGAATATCCAGCAATAATAAATCGACCGGATTAGCCTGCAAATAGGCAAGCGCCTCTTCCGGATTCTTGAACGATGCCGCCAAAGTCAGCTTATCGGTACGCGACACATAATCCTCCAGCACTTTAATGGCCAGATATTCATCATCCACTATGACACAGGAGAGTTTCATCGCATACGTATTTTTAATATTACAAAAAACGAAGTATCCTCGTGCCGGGTATCAAATTCATAATCCGCCCGGGCATAAATATTCGCTAACCGTTTTCGTATGTTTTCCAGTCCGATCCCACTGGCCGACTGATTTTTATCTACATCTCCAATACTATTCTTCACACTAAACACCAGCATATCATTTTCCATAACCAAATGGAGCTGTACAAACGCACCGGAACTTACGCCGATACCGGAATATTTTAAGGCATTCTCCAACAACGGTATAAACAACAACGGCTCAATTTTGTATTTAACCGGCAACTCCTCAAAATCCATCTCGATCGGAACCGGTTCTTCAAATTTCAGCCGGAACAATTCGATATACGATTTGATGGCATCTATCTCTTGGCTGACAGCCACTTTATCATGGCACTCATACAGCGAATAACGCAACAAATCAGAGAGTTTCATCAAAGCTTCCGGCGCATTATCGGATTTGAGCAACACCAGCGAATAAATATTGTTGATGGAATTGAAGAGAAAATGGGGGCTCATCTGCGCTTTCAGGAATTGCAATTCGGTAGTCAGTTGTAATTTCTCCAGCTCCTCCAGACGATGGCGGTTGCGGATACTGTTGACCCCTATGCGCAATAGAATTGTAAAGACAGCAAGCAAAGTCTCGCCCAGCAGCATCAACGCAGCACGCAACGGCTCTGACATAAGGTACATCGGCGAAGCTCCGAACCGGCTCATCACAACCTGATTTCCGGCAACCCGCAACCCAACGGTTACTATTACGGCAGCAACCAGCCATGCAATCGGTTTTACCCGATTTTTCCTATCAACAAATAACTGAGCAATAAAAGAATAACTCAGATACAAAAGCATCACATTCACAGCCACCAATACCAATAATTTCTGAACGTGTAACGAAAACGAAGAGATCAACGCCAGGCCGTATAAAACCGCGGCAACCGTCATCACTCCGATCATAGAGTTGGAATAAAAAAATCGGTTTTGGTTATTGGAAAGCAATTTGCCCATACAATTGGATTACTATCTATTGTGAGAAGCAAACTTACGCAAAAAATACGGGAGGTAAAAACAGGCGGCAGGTCGTTCGCTGATATTTGAAGGTCGTTCATTGAAGTTCCGAAGACTTCCTTGAAAATCGTTCTATTTTTGCATTGTCAATCAAACGACATCAAGGTTCAAATTCTAAAATCGAATAATAATGACTAAATGGATTCTATATTTCGTTGCTTTTCATCTGCTGATAAGTTGCTCGAAACTGAAAGAGATAGAAGATACGTCTATCCAAAATGACCTCTCCGGCCCCATTGCAAAGCCGGCATCCGGTTACGGTGCCGATGGTTCGTACAAAGTTGCATCCGTCACCTTCCCGAGCCCAACCTATGCAGGCAAAGATGTTGTCATTTTTTACCCTCAGGGAATTACCAAGCCGGTACCGGTCATCTTCTATTCGCATCCATATGGAGGAGAAGATAGCTCCTACAACATCGGACTCTATGAATTTATTGCAAAAAAAGGCTATGCAGTCGTGTTTGCGCCCTACCCCACCTTCGGCGTTTCTGTCGACTCACGGTATAACACGCTGTGGCAAAGCTTCAAAAAAGCAGCCACTGATTATCCGAATATTATCGACACACACAAAGTCGGTTTCATGGGACACTCATTCGGAGGAGGAGCCTCTTTCGCTTTGGCCTACCAGGGCTTTGTTAACGAGGGATGGGGAGCCAATGGCCGGTTTATCTTCGCCATGGCACAATGGTACTCATACCAGTTGACCGACACAATGTTGCAAAACTTCCCTGCAAATACAAAACTAATCACGCAGGTCTACGATGACGACACGACAAACGACCATCGTATGGCAATCGACATCTTCAACCATATTAACATTCCAAGTTCGGAAAAGGATTATCTACTCATCAAGAGTTGCACTATTGGCAATTATAATTATGTTGCCGATCATAGCCTGCCCAATACACGTACGGCTTACGATGCTTATGATTACTATGGGGTTTACCGGTTATTGGATGCACTGATCGATTACAGTTTCAACGGCAATACAGATGCAAAGAAAGTGGCGCTCGGAAATGGCAGCACAGAGCAGGTAACAATGCCCGGATACAACGGACAGACAATGCCCCCTTTGGTGGAGACAGACACACCCCTGCCACTTTATCCTCAAAGCCGGTATATGTTTCCGTGTAATTCAACGTCCAATCCCCGTAGCGGATACTGCGAATAACAAACAGACACTTCAACCAATAAACAACAATCAATATGAAAAATCTACTTTTGCTTTGCACATTCATTCTTGTATCGTTTACCATTGCGGGACAACAAACCCAGAGGCAACAGCTGACTCCCGGAGAGAGAGCCAAAGCATACACCGAATGGATGCAGAAAAATTTGAGACTTTCTCCCGACCAGACAGTCCGTATAAACCCCATCAATCAGCGGTATGCCACGATGCTGGAAGAGGTAAAAACAAGTAATGACGGCAAATTGAAGAAATTAAAGCAGGTGAAGAGTATTCAGAAACAAAGGGAAGCCGAGTTCTCATCTATTCTAACCAAAGAGCAGATGGAATTGTACCTGCAAAAAGAAAAAGAACTTATCTCTTCGCTGAAAAAATAAGTAATTCAGAGATTCCGTTGTTACCTTTCAACGGAATCTTTTGATCGTACCTGAGTCTTATAAATCGTATGCAGCAGTCCGTCCACCAGTCCGAAGGTCGGCACGTAAATTTGCCGGATACCGGTAAGGTCGGCGATATGCAGAAAGATCTCCGATGCCGGAATAATCACGTCGGCCCGGTCGGGGTTAAGCTCGAAACGGGTCATGCGCTCCTCCACGGTCAGTTGCTTCATATTCTGATAAATATCCTGCAACTTATCGATATCAAGCATATCACCTTTCTTCAGTTTTGCCAGTTTATGAAGCTTATTGATATTTCCACCCGACCCGATGATTTCCTTGAGCGAATACTTACCCTTGACCGTTTGTAAGAAGTCGTTCATACGCTCCAGCTCGCCGCCAACTACCTTGTTGCGTAACATGCGAATCGTACCGATATTGAACGAAGCCGACTCGACTAATTTGCCTCTGGAAATAACCGAAAGTTCGGTACTTCCGCCCCCCACATCGACATAAAGGTAGTTTCCGTTACGATCGAGACAATCCTCCACATGGCTCTCGTAAATGGTACGCGCCTCTTCTGTTCCATCGATAATTTCAATGTCGAGCTCCGCTTTTTCCTTAACAACCGCTACCACTTTGGCTGCGTTGCGGGCTTCGCGCATAGCCGCCGTGGCACAGGCACGGTAACTTGCTACTTCGTATACCGACATCAGATGGCGAAACGCCTTCATCACCTTAACCAGTTTGCGCATTCTCTTGTCTGTAATTTTGCCTACCGAATAGGTATCTTCGCCCAAGCGCAACGGTATGCGCAACAGCATCAATTTCTTGAAAGAGATGCCTCCTTCATCTTCGGTTACAACCGAAATAAGCAAACGCACAGCATTAGACCCGATATCGATTGCCGCAATTTTTTGTTCTTCCATTTGTCCTGTTTTCAGAAGAGAACCTGCTCTTCCTGTGATTCAATAATTATGTTCCGAATAATATTTGTAGAGTTCATACTGCGACCGGAATTCAGGTTGCTCATCGCTTTTAATCCTGTTTGCTCCGCTTCCGTCAACAATACGTGCTTTCACATTGTCCCTGAAAGCATATTCAAAAATGGTTGCCAGCTCTTTCTGAATTTTTGGGCTGTAGACCGGAATGGCTGCTTCAATACGCTGATCGAGGTTACGAGCCATCCAATCGGCCGACGAAATATAGTATTTTTCATCCAGATTATTGCAAAAAATCATGATTCTGGAGTGTTCTAAAAACCGGTCGACAATGCTTACGACCTCCATATTCCGATGCAGTTTGGGTTGGTCGGGAACCAGCGAGCACATACCCCGTACCACTAATTTCACCTGTACACCGGCGTTGGCCGCAGCATACAGACGATGCGTCAGTTCCGGATCACTCACATGATTCAGTTTACAATAAATATATGCCGGAAGGTTTTTCTTTACGTTTCTAATCTCATTCTGGATAAGCAAATCCAGCTTTCCCCGCATTTCTTGCGGAGAGACCAACAGATGTTTGAATTTTTGTTTTTGAAAAGGATGTTCGATATAATCGAATATGTCATCGACCTCCGCCACAATTTTTTTATGTGCCGTAAACAGCGTAAAATCGGTATATACAGCCGCATTGCCTTCGTGAAAATTGCCGGTACTCAACGCAGCAATTCCTTTGCCGTTTTTCTTCTGTATCAGGGTCAGTTTACTATGAATCTTCAACTCTTCCACTCCGAAAACGACTCTGACTCCGGCCTCCTGCATACGGGTTGCCCACTTTATGTTATGCTCTTCGTCGAAACGTGCCCGTAATTCCACAACTGCCGTAACCTGTTTGCCATTACGAGCCGCATTGATGAGCGCCCGTGTCACCTTGGAATTGTTTGCCACCCGGTAGAGCGTTATCTTGATGCTGCGCACCTGCGGATCGATCGCGGCCTCGCGCAACAGTTGTACATATTGAGAAAAACTGAAGTAAGGATAATGCAAAAAATG
>CAZFTY010000056.1:0-9262 GCA_964521835.1 uncultured Microbacter sp. | reverse complement strand
GGAAATTCCGGCTCACGAGTTGGTATGCCTTTTCGGAAAATCGGGAGCAGGTAAAACCACGCTGCTACGGATGTTGTGCGGCCTGTTTGTTCCCGATAAAGGGTTGATCCGCATTGGCGACAAAACCGTTTTCGATTCCTCGAAGAGAATAAATATTCCGCCGCAAAAGCGGAATGTAGGCTATATGTTTCAGGATTATGCCCTGTTTCCGAATATGAATGTAGCGGAGAATATCCGGTTTGCACAGGATGTAAAAAATGCAGATGAGGTAGAGAGCCTGCTGCACACCTTCCAGTTGGAGCAACTCCGGCATCAGAAGATCACGCGGTTGTCGGGTGGTCAGAAGCAACGGGTGGCGCTCGCACGTGCTTTTGCCCGCAAGCCCGAAGTGATGTTGTTGGACGAACCACTCTCTTCGGTTGATTTTGAATTACGGGAATCACTTCAGCATGAGATTCTTAAATCGCACGAACTTTTTCGTGCAACGACTGTCATGGTGAGCCACGATAAAGATGAAATTCGCCGTTTGGCTACAAAAGTTTTGCGAATTGGTAGCGAGAAGGTCACGGTATTCGAAAATCCTACAAATTTGTAGTTTTAAGCGGTTTTTCCTACTTTACCGGAGCGATTTTGTTTCGAAAGATAACGCTTCCCTCTTTTTTTGAAAAATTATTTTTACTGTAAATCAGCAATTTAATCTGTTGAGTCTTATTTGTGTTTGTTAAAAAATGTTTTCTGGCACGCGCTTTGAAAGTATTCTTGTAACAATTCATTCATTAAGGCAAAATATTAAGGTTATGAGAAAAATTGCTATCTACGGAAAAGGGGGAATTGGTAAATCAACCACAACCCAAAACACAGTGGCCGGTCTGGCCGAAATGGGAAAAAATGTGATGGTAGTGGGCTGCGACCCTAAAGCAGACTCTACCCGTTTGCTCTTGCACGGTTTGGCTCAAAAAACCGTTTTGGACACCCTTCGCGAAGAGGGCGAAGACGTAGAACTCGATGATGTGATGAAATCCGGTTTCAAAGGAACGCACTGCGTTGAGTCGGGTGGCCCGGAACCGGGTGTGGGCTGTGCAGGCCGTGGTATCATCACCTCTATCAACCTTCTCGAACAGCTTGGAGCTTATGATGACGACAAAGCCCTCGATTATGTCTTCTACGATGTATTGGGCGACGTTGTTTGCGGTGGTTTCGCAATGCCTATCCGCGACGGTAAAGCGCAGGAAGTTTATATCGTCTGCTCCGGCGAAATGATGGCGATGTATGCTGCCAACAACATTTGCAAATCTATCTCTAAATTTGGCAAAGTGGGAGATGTCCGTCTCGGCGGTCTTATCTGCAACTCCCGTAAGGTGGACAATGAAGCGAATATGATTCAGGAGTTTGCCAAGAAACTCGGAACTCAGATGATCCACTTCGTACCCCGCGATAACATGGTTCAACATGCTGAAATCAACCGGAAAACGGTGATCGACCATGCCCCCGAACATCCTCAGGCTGACGAATACCGCGCGTTGGCAAAAAAAATCAACGATAATACGATGCAGGTAATTCCGACCCCGTTGGCTATGCAAGAGCTTGAAGACTTGTTGGTTGGCTTCGGAATTATGAATTAACACCTTTGTTTTGGAGAAGACCGGAGAAATTGTCTTCTGCGCATTTTTCCGGTCCCGACCAAAGGTTAATTGTTCGGCAAGCCCTTATGTGCAAAAAATGAGAAGATTTGTAGCAAAATAAAATAACTTAAAGAAAAACGTTATGTATTTATTAAGAGCCATCGTTCGTCCGGAAAAATCGCCGGTAGTCATGAGAGCCCTCCTTAATGCAGGGTTTCCGGCAGTCACCAAGCTGTCTGTATTCGGTCGTGGAAAACAGCGCGGTATCAAAGTGGGAAATGTTACCTATGATGAATTGCCAAAAGATTTGCTCATGATCGTAATCAACGAAAAAGATAAAGAATTTGTGATCGAGACGATAATAGAAGCAGCCCGCTCGGGCGAAAAAGGACAGTTCGGTGACGGTAAAATATTCGTTACTCCGGTTGTGGAAACCTATACCATTTCGAGTGGTAAGATGGAGGTATAACCATTTAAGGATGCTGAAACATAAGTTCTTAACGAATAATTTATTGATTATGAAACTAATTCTCGCTATCATACGAATTGCCAAAATGGGCGATACCAAGGCTGCGCTTTCCGAAGCCGGATTGCCTTCGTTTACGGCAATGCCTGTGCTCGGTCGCGGGAAAGGTCACGGCGATTACGAAAAAGCCGACGAGACCGATCCCGAATATGCCGAGTTGATCGAAAAAATGCCGCGATTGAAATCCAAACGCATGATTACCCTGGTGGTTACCGACGACAAGAAGGATCTTGCCATCGAAACCATTATCAAAGCGAATCAGACAGGAAAGAGCGGCGATGGTAAAATAATTGTCCTGAATGCAGTAGACTCGGTGCGTGTACGCACTGCCGAATCGGGCGACAGTACGTTGGACTAAAAAAAAGGAGATACAACTATGATAAAAGAAGTAAATAACAGCGTTTCTGCTGACGACCTGAAGAAATTCAAAGATGAGGTATTGCTCAAATACCCCAAGAAGGTTGCCAAAAAGCGGGATAAGTCCATTCTGTTGAACGATCCCGAAACGCCTCCACAAATTCAGGCTAATGTGCGTACGGTTCCCGGTATCATCACACAGCGTGGTTGTACCTACGCCGGTTGTAAAGGTGTGGTGCTCGGACCTACCCGCGATATTGTCAACATCACGCACGGGCCTATCGGTTGCGGTTTCTATTCGTGGCTGACCCGTCGTAACCAGACCAAACCCGAAACCGAAACGGAAGAAAACTTTATGATGTACTGTTTTTCGACCGACATGCAGGACTCCAATATCGTATTCGGCGGGGAAGAAAAACTGAAACAGGCCATCCGTGAAGCCTACGAACTGTTTCATCCGAAAGCCATCGCAATATTCTCAACCTGTCCGGTGGGACTTATCGGTGATGATGTGCACCGCGTGGCCCGTCACATGAAGGAAGAGATCGGCGACGGGATCAATATCTTCGGATTCTCCTGCGAAGGATACCGCGGTGTGTCTCAGTCTGCCGGTCACCATATTGCAAACAACGGTTTGTTCAAAAACCTTATCGGTCGCGACGACGAAAAGCGGGGTGATCTGAAATACCGCGTCAACCTTTTGGGAGAGTACAATATCGGTGGTGATGCGTTTGAGTTGGAACGTGTTTTCGAAAAATGCGGCATCAACCTGATCGCTACCTTCAGTGGCAACTCCACGATTCAGAAATTTGAAAATGCTCATACGGCCGATCTCAATATGGTGATGTGTCACCGCTCGATCAACTACGTGGCCGAAATGATGGAAACCGCTTTCGGTATTCCCTGGATTAAGGTTCAACCGATCGGCGCCGATTCTACGGCTAAGATGCTTCGCAAAATCGGGCAGTATTTTGGCGATCAGGAGTTTATCGACAAAATTGAAGAGGTGATAGCTGAAGAGATGGTGCCTGTAATTGCTGCCCGCGAAAAGGCATTGAAGAAAACAAACGGTAAATCCGCTATGTTGTTTGTGGGCGGATCGCGAGCTCACCACTATCAGAACCTGTTTGAAGAATTGGGTATGAAGACTCTTTCGGCCGGTTACGAGTTCGGTCACCGCGATGACTACGAAGGACGTGTGGTTATTCCAACCATCCAGATTGACGCCGACAGCCGCAATATCGAGGAAATTACCGTAACCAAGGATGAAACCCGTTACAATCCACGCAAGACGGAAGAGGAGTTGAAAGCGCTCGAAGCGGAGGGTATGGAATTCAACGGGTACGAAGGGTTGATGCCGCAGATGGCGAAAGGATCGTTGGTGATCGATGACCTCAGCCATTACGAAATGGAGAAACTGATAGAACTCTACAAACCCGATGTGTTCTGTGCGGGTATCAAAGAAAAATTCTGTGTCCAGAAAATGGGGGTGCCACTCAAACAGTTGCATAGCTACGATTACGGCGGACCCTATGCCGGTTTCAAAGGAGCTATCAATTTCTATGAAGATATCGAAATGATTGCCTGCACCACTATTTGGAAAGAGCTGAAAGCTCCCTGGGAAAGCGAAACCTACGTGGAAGCCCAATACGCTTACTAAGCACCTCAATAAAGAGTTTTTTAGCACACAGATAACACGGAATAAACGGATCATTACCCATCGTGATATGATTTGAAGGATATATATCCGTGTGTTTCTGTAGATTCAGTGTATTCCGTGTGCTATTTAGTTTCTGAATTATTAATTTTTTAGTTCCTCTTGGCAATAAGGGGGGCTGTTAATTCAAACGATTATGCTATTACGACATACAACAGCAAAAGAAATAGACAGAAAGGCGCTGACGATCAATCCGGCCAAAACCTGTCAACCTGTGGGAGCCATGTATGCGGCATTGGGATTGCATGGATGCCTGCCCCACAGTCACGGTTCGCAAGGATGTTGCTCTTATCACCGTAGCGCGCTAACCCGTCACTTCAAAGAACCGGTGATGGCCTCTACCAGCTCGTTCTCCGAAGGTTCGTCCGTGTTCGGCGGTTCGTCTAACCTGGTAAGTGCTATCGAAACCATTTTCAGCGTTTACGAACCCGACGTGATTGCGGTACATACCACCTGTCTCTCGGAAACGATTGGCGATGACCTGACTCAGATTATCTCCAAAGCGAACGAAGATGGTAAAGTCCCTGCCGGTAAAAAAGTGATTTATTGCAACACACCGAGCTATGTGGGAACGCATGTGACCGGTTATGCCAATCAGGTTTCGGCATTCGTGAAGTTTTTTTCCACCGCTACGCCAAAGAAAAGGAATGTGGTAAACCTTGTGGCCGGTTGGATGGAACCTTCCGATATGCGTGAGATCAAACGTATTGCTCAAGAGATGGAGGCTCGCACGATTCTGTTCCCCGATATGTCGGGTGTGCTCGATACCCCGTTGACAGGTCATTACGATATGTATCCCAAGGGAGGAACCACTCAGGCCGATATGGTTGCCACGGGCGACAGTAAATTTTCTATCGGTATCGGGCCTTACACTACCGAAGATGCTTGCATTAAGCTCGAGAACAAGTGTAAAGTGAAATTTGAGACGGTGGAAATTCCTATCGGGTTGAAGGCTACCGACCGGTTTATCATGTCGCTCAGTCGCCATGCCAACGTGCCGGTGCCCGATTCGTTGACTGAGGAACGTGGTCGTCTGATCGATCTGATTGCCGATAACAATAAAAATTTTTACGACAAACGGGTTGCACTCTATGGCGATCCCGATACGCTGATTCCCTTGGTAGAGTTCTTGCTGACATTGGATATGAAACCGGTTTATATCGTTACAGGTACTCCGGGCAAACATTTCGATGAGGCGATGACAACAATGCTAAAGGAGAAAGTGCCGGAAGCCAAATTCAAGAGTGGCGAACGTGCCGATATGTTCCAGATGCATCAATGGATCAAACAGGAAGGGGTAGATATGCTTATCGGTAACAGTTATGGCAAGTACATTGCCCGCGATGAAAATATTCCATTTGTACGCCTCGGATTTCCGGTGACGGATCGCCCGGGTAACAATTTCTTCCCTTATGTGGGTTATACGGGAGCAACCAATCTGTTGATTAAGATTCTGGATGCTTTCCTCGATCATAAAGACCGCACCTGTCCCGAAGAGAAGGTGGAACTGGTAATGTGATTTTTTACCTGTAGATAGTAGTGAGTAGTGAGTGATGGGTATAACATCATAAACGGCTGATTGTTAGTTTTTTTTTTATTGAGGTTGATTCATGATTGTTGATTTTATTTGTCATGCAACCCCTTGAAAGCTGAAAATCTACACACTACTGGCTACTATCTACCAACTACTTTGACGTTATGGCTGAATATTTAGAAGGCAGAGAAAACCAGATCGTGACCAAAGGAGTCGATTCACACGAACTGGTGGGCGGAAAGCCCAGCGTGGCCGGGTCTGTCAGCCAGAGAGCCTGCGTATTTTGTGGCTCGCGTGTGGTGCTTTATCCTATTGCCGATGCACTGCATCTGGTGCACGGTCCTATCGGTTGCGCCTCCTATACCTGGGACATTCGCGGCGCGCTTTCGTCCGGCCCCGAACTGCACCGCAGCAGTTTTTCTACCGATCTTCGTGAAAAAAATATTGTTTTTGGCGGGCAGGATAAGCTTTATCAGGCACTCAATGAACTGATCGACAAACATCATCCGAATGCAGCATTCGTTTACTCTACTTGTATTGTGGGTGTGATTGGCGACGATGTGCAATCGGTTTGCAAACGGGTGCAAAGAGAGAAGAATATTCCCGTGGTTCCGGTAATGGCCGAAGGCTTTCAGGGATCGAAAAAAGATGGCTACAAGATAGCCTGCGACGCGCTTTTCTCATTGGTGGGTACCGACGAAAGCATGGAGGTTTCGCCATTAAGCATTAATATTCTCGGCGATTTTAACCTTGCTGGTGAGCTCTGGATGCTCGAAGAGTATTATAAAAAAATGGGAATTCAGATTCTTGCTCCCATCACCGGCGACGGTCGCGTGAAAAAAATTCAGAATGCCCATCGTGCTGCGCTCAACGTGGTGCAATGCTCCGGTTCGATGATTCACTTAGCCAAACAGATGAAGGAGAAGTACGGAATCCCGTTTATCAAGGTTTCCTATTTCGGCATCGAAGATATGTCGAATGCACTTTACGAGGTGGCTAAATTTTTCAAAGACGACAGCGTAATGGACAAAGCCCGCGAGCTGGTGAAAGATCAGCTTACTACGTTGATTCCGGCACTCGAACCTTACAAAAAGACTTTGCAGGGGAAGAAGGCGGCCATCTATGTGGGCGGGGCATTCAAGGCGATTTCGTTGGTCAAGGCATTACGACTGATTGGTATGCAAACGGTGATTGCAGACACGCAGACCGGTAATACGGAAGATTACCGTTTATTGAAAACTATTTGCGACGACGGTTGCATTATGGTAGATGATTCCAATCCGGTAGAACTTTCGGAGTTTGTCAAGCAAACGGGAGCAGACCTGTTTATCGGTGGCGTGAAAGAACGTCCCATCGCCTACAAACTCGGAATCGGATTCTGTGATCACAATCACGAACGCAAACTGGCGCTGGCCGGTTACGACGGGATGCTCAATTTTGCCAAAGAGGTGTATGAAACGGTAACCAGTCCGGTGTGGCAATTTGTGAGTAAGAACAAAGAGTAAAGAATAAAGAACAAAGACTTTTCTCTTTTGTTGTTACCCCTAAATCCCCTGAAGGGGACTTGTCGGTTGGTAAAAAATGCAAGAAATCTCTTTTGGCAGATTTAAGTCCCCTTCAGGGGATTTAGGGGCAGATAGAGAGAATATAAACTTAAAACAAAGTATTGTATGCAAAAGGCAGAATCCATAAAGCAGAAAGTAATGCCTTCGGGCGATGCGTTTGCCTCCTCGTGCAATGCTTGCAAGCAATGTACGCCGCTGGGCGCATGTATCGCATTCAAAGGAATAGAAGGCGTGTTGCCGATGTTGCACGGTTCGCAGGGGTGTGCCACCTACATCCGGCGCTACCTGATAAGCCATTTTCGGGAACCGGTCGACATTGCTTCCTCCAATTTCAGCGAAGAGACCACCATCTTCGGGGGAAACCGGAATTTTAACACCGGCATCGACAATATTATCAGACAATACCATCCGGGGGTGATTGCCATCGCCAGCACCTGCCTGAGCGAGACTATCGGTGAGGATGTTCAACGATTGATATTCGAGTACTGGGAAACACACAACACGGAGCCGGATCTTCCGGTGATGATCTTTGCATCTACTCCAAGTTATCAGGGAACTCATTCGGAGGGATTTCACGAGGCAGTGTTTGCTGCCGTGAAGACATTGGCTGAGGCTTCCGGTCAGGTTGGAGATCATATCAATCTTTTCAGTAATATGATATCGCCGGAAGATATTCGCCACCTGAAGGAAATTGTGGAAGATTTCCCGATACCGGCCATGCTGTTCCCTGATTACTCGGATACACTCGACAATACCTCGTGGGATAGCTACCGGCGCATTTCCGACGGTGGAACGACTGTCGCTCAGTTGAAAAACAGCGCTATGGCTTATGCTTCGATCGAACTGGGTTATATTCTCAACTCGGGAGGTATGAACGGGCGGATAAAAGATAATGGCACGAAACAGTCGGCCGGTGAGTATCTGAAAGGCAAGTTTGATGTACCGCTGGTGCGTACCGGTCTGCCGATCGGTATTCTTGAATCCGATAAATTTTTCAACGCTCTTGCTACTATTTCCGGCAAGGAGATTCCTGTGAAATATCAGCGTCAGCGTGGGCGTTTGGTCGATCTTTATATCGATGGTCACAAATATGTTTCCGGCAAGCGGGCGGTGATTTACGGTGAAGAAGATCTGGTTGTGGCGCTGGCTGCTTTTGCCGCTGAAATCGGTATCAAACCCGTATTGTGCGCGTCGGGCGGAGAAAGCGGAAAGCTTGCCGAAACACTTCGCGAAGTGTTGGGTGAAAACTACTACGAAGAGATGGTGGTAGGTCAGGGAATGAGCTTTGAACGGATGGAAGAGATAATGCCCGAACTGCAACCCGATCTGATGATCGGCAACAGCAAAGGTTACTACATTGCCCGTAAGATGGATATTCCCATCGTTCGCACCGGCTTCCCTATTCACGATCGTCTGGGCGCTCAGCATACGCATGTGCTGGGTTACGAAGGCACGATGATCCTTTTTGAACAAATTGTGAATACGCTCCTTGAAGAGAAACAACGCAAATCGCCGATCGGTTACAAATATATGTGATACCCGGTATGACTTGAAATTTTGAAATCAGGAACTTGAATTTAATAAGATTATGAACATCCACATCGCCCAACAGATTGCCCGTAAGCTGAGACGGCAGCGCGCATTCGCGAAACTTACGAAACGGAGTTCCGGTTCAAAAGAGAATAAAACCGGTGATGTGACCGACGCAAAACCGGATGATAATGATTTGAAGATTTGAGAATTAAACACGATGAATGCGGCTCAGAACCTTAAACATTCAACGTTGAACTTTAAACTTGAGAATTATGGAAACAAAAGATATAACCCTGCACCCCTGTTTTAACGAAAAAGCGCGACATACACATGCTCGTGTCCACCTTCCGGTTGCTCCCAGATGCAACATACAGTGTGCCTACTGCAACCGCAAGTACGATTGCGTCA
>CAZFTY010000055.1:0-9294 GCA_964521835.1 uncultured Microbacter sp. | reverse complement strand
ATCAAGGCTTCGGGTTGTTCTTTGAGCAAAATGGTTTCAATTCCTTCTAGCATGCGCCCGGTCATCGCTCCGTGATTCAAACCATGAATGTCGAGATTATAGGCTGGTTTTGGAATCTCCATCTCCTCGAAAAAGACCTCCGACATGTTGGCGTCGTAATGTTGCCCGGTGTGTACCAGAATCTCTTCTATGCCATGTTGTTGTAGCGACCGCGATACAGCTGCCGCTTTCACAAACTGAGGTCTTGCCCCAACAATGGTAAGAATACGATTCATGGTCAACTCCTCAAATTAAAGCGTTTCCAGAATAGCAACAATGCGCTGTGCCGTCTTTCCATCCCAATATTTCGGGTTATTTCCGGTTTTGCCTTCACCCCTAACAATAGCAGCGGCTTCGGCTTCGATATCGTCGATTTTGATCAGCTTATTGCTGCCTTCCCAAACGGTCACAGGTCGTTCGGTATTGGGCCGAACGGTCAGACAGGGAATATTGAGATGGGTGGTCTCTTCCTGAATGCCGCCTGAGTCGGTCAGAGCAAATTTGGCACGGCTCACCAAATGGATGAATTCCAGGTAGCCAAGCGGCTCAATCAGGTACAGATTCGGAAATGACGAGATCGTTTCCAGCAAACCGAACTGCTGAATATTTTTATATGTTCTTGGATGAATAGGAAATACAAGTGGAATTTGCTGCGATACAGCTCCCCAGATATTTACCAAACGTTCCAGTGATGCTTTTTCGTCTACGTTCGACGGACGATGGAAGGTCATTACGCCGTAACCGCTCGCCGAGAGATCGTTGATATCGGTCTTGCCCGGTTTGTTGAGCAAACCGAACAGCTGTGGAGCTCCCGCGGCTTTCGCCAGATTGGCTTCGAGGGTATCGATCATCAGGTTGCCCACCATAAAAATCTTCTCCGGCGCAACGTTCTCTTTCAACAGGTTTTCGTCGGCATCGGCACTGGTGGTAAAGAAATAGTCGCTGATGGAATCAGTTACCAGACGGTTGATCTCTTCGGGCATGGTGCGGTCGTTGCTGCGCAGGCCGGCCTCGTAGTGAATGGTTTTGATATTCAGTTTAGCGGCAACTAATACACAGGCAGCTGTGCTGTTTACATCGCCAACTACTAGCACAAAGTCGGGTTTCTCGTCAAGGCAAACTTTCTCAAAGCCCGTCATTATTCGGGCGGTTTGCTGGGCATGCGATGCAGAACCTACTTCTAGATTGATATTTGGAGCCGGAATGCCGAGTTCTTCAAAGAAACGGCCCGACATTTGGGTATCGTAATGTTGTCCGGTATGCACCAACACCGCTTCGAGCTGAGGATGATTCTTCAGTTCATGCATCAGTGGCGCTATTTTCATAAAGTTGGGACGCGCACCGCAAACAAGGATAATTTTTTTCATATTCAGAACAAAGAACAAAGAGTAAAGAACAAAGACTTTACGCTTTGTTGAAAAGATCAATGAGTTATTTTGTAATGTCGTCGAGCAGACCAGCCATCACGCCGCATTGTGCACGACGGGAATATTGCTCGTAACCGCTTGCCGAAGAGGTCAACGTACCGTTTTGGTATTTCGAGAAAAGATCGAGTAGCATCTTTTTCATGCCTTCCACATCGTCGAAATCGACAATCGTGCCCGAACCGGTTTGGTTCAATACTTTTGCGATGTCGCTGCCCGACGGTCCGATGGCCAGCGTAGGGCGACCCGATGCCATGTATTCATACAGTTTGCCGGTAAGAATTCCGTTGGCGTTGGGTGTGTTGTTGATTAACAAAAGCAATAATTGCGCTTTTTGCTGAAAGACAACAGCATCTTTATGCGACAGATAACCAACCTTTTCAACGTAATTGTCAAGCTGATATTTTTCGATATCCTCAAAAACCACAGCTTCGATATTGCCCACCAACTTGATTTTAATCTGGGATGCCAGCTCTTTATTATCTGTAACCAGCTCACTCAACGCTTTCCACAGCACTTTCGGATTGCGTGCCGCGTTGATGCTGCCGATATGTACTAAGGAGAACTCCTCATCGACAACTACATTCTGTACGGCAACATCCGATTCGTCGTATCCGTTATGCACCAGCGCAACTTTTTGGGGCCCTTTGTCCTCAAATTCTGCGCACCAGGTAGGCGTTACACTCACCACGCAGTCGGCTTCTGAAATCACCTGCTGTTCGCGGCGATGGTGTAATTTGTCGGCCAGCCATGTAAGGTTAAGCTCTTTGTAAAAATCGATATTGGTCCATGGATCGCGAAAATCGGCAATCCAGGGCAGACCTGTTTTGCGGTGCAATTTCAGCGCGATCATATGCATTGAATGCGGAGGGCCGGTGGAAATGACTGCGTCTACAGGATTGTTTTTGAGATATTCGGACAGGTATTTCACCGACGGATTTATCCAGAAACAACGCGGATCGGGAATCAACAGGTTACCTCGCAAAGCCAGCGCCAGTTTGTGTATCAGTCCGCCTTTTTTTCCGCCGGCGGCATACGCTACGTTGACCTTCTTCCCTTTGTTGCCGGTTAGGGCTTTATAAATTTCGTAAGGCTCCCATATTTTTGTCTTTAACACCTCGGTGTCGGGAGCCACATCCTGCAACAGACTTTGATCTTCGATGGCGAAATCGGGATTTTCGGGAGTATAAATCACCGGTTGCCAGCCATATTGGGGTAAATATTTAGCGAATTTCAGCCAGCGTTGTACCCCCGAACCGCCCGATGGAGGCCAATAGTAAGTAATAATAAGAACTCTACGCATGGTGGTTTATTTACCCAGAATTTTATTGTATGCACTCATGTCTTTGAACAGCTCTTCGGCTTTGAGCAGTACTTTATCCTGAGGCAATGTATAGCGTACTACTCCTTTTTGAAAATAGAAGCGTTTTACGATCTCGGCATTAATCAGGGTGGAAATGTCCGTACGGAACGTTTCGAGATCTTTATCGATGTTCGGAGTCAGCTTGGCTTGTAACGCTTTGAAATCGGCTGCTGTCGCCTCGTCGTATCCCTCCATTTTAGCCGTGGACATCAAGTTTTTGAGCAATTTGTCGCTTTGTAACGTGTAGGTGAATTTCTTTGTTTTGACAAATTGTTTGAATTGCTCGTACTCGGCATCGGTTATTTTGAAAATCTCGGGTTCGGCAATGGAGGCATGGGTTTGTGCATACTGCGTAGCAAAATCAAAAATGATGTTTTGGTTTATCAAATAGTAAGCAATACTTATCTTCATCGAATCGCGCACCTCCACATCGGGACGGATACCACCGCCATCGCGCACCGTACGTCCGATTTTGGTTTTGAATTCGTGGGTCAGACTGTCGGCCACATGAATCGGACTTCCGTCGTCGGTTCGGTTGGAGTAATCAATTGCCTGAATGCAACGTCCGCTTGGAATATAGTATTTGGCAATCGTCACCTTGAGGTGTCCTTCGTACGGTAACTGGCGGATTTGTTGTACCAGCCCTTTCCCGAAGGTACGCACCCCGATAATCACGGCACGATCCAGATCCTGCAACGATCCACTCAGAATTTCGGAGGCAGAAGCCGTATTTTGCGAAACAAGAATGGACAGCGGCATGTCGGGCAGAATCGGTGCATTAATGGTTCGGTAAGTGCGATCCCACTGTTTGAGTTTGCCTCGTGTCGATACCACTTCGGTTCCTTTCGGAACAAAGTATCCTACCATCTTTACTGCCTCATCGATAATCCCGCCGCCATTTTCGCGCAGGTCGATTACCATGGAGGTGACATGGTATTTGTTTTTCAGTTCCAGCAACGCAATCCGCATCTCTTCGGCAGCACTGCTTGTGAACTCATTCAACAAAATATATCCGGTGTTGTTGCCCACCACGCCATAATAAACCACCGGGTTGATGACAATGCGTTCCCGCATAACCTCAAAAGTACGCAGCTTTGTCTCCCCGGGACGTTGAATTTTTAGTTTAATAATGGTTTTCGGTTGCCCTTTGAGCAAGGCGCTCACTTCCGATGTCGATTTTTTCTTCAGATCCTGTCCGTCGAGTTCCACCAGAATATCGCCTGCTTTGAGCCCTGCCTTTGCAGCAGGTTTGCCCTCGTAAGGTTCGGAGATAAATACCTGACCCGACTTCCCGCCTATCAATGCACCGATGCCGGCATACTCTCCGGTGGTCATCATTTTGAGCTCGTCGGTCTCTTCTTTGGGCATGTATACGGTGTAAGGATCAAGTCCGTCCAGCATATTATCGATCCCCGATCGCACTATTTTGTCATAATTAAGGGTGTCCACGTAAAATGCGTCTAATTCTCTGACCACACTGTTGAACACATCCAGATTTTTGCTCAGGGAAAAACGTCTGTCATTAGCGTCTTGTTGAGCTGCTCCCCAAACAGATACGGCAATCAGACTTATAATCAGCAAGTGAAATTTGCGAAATCGAATCATATAGTGAGTTTCTATAAATTTGTGCAAAAGTACGGATTATTTTCGGGAAAGTTTATTTGTTAAAAGTAAAAATGGTTAAGTGCTAAATGCCTAACGGAAAGAGCTTTTGCTTATTTTGCGAATAATTGAATCTGCTCCGGAAAGTCAAATTTTCTACGCGAAGACGCAAAGGCACGATGAAAAGCCAAATCGAAATTCTATATATATCTGATAATCAAAATGATTTTTCCAAGAACGCAAAGAGAAAATCTACGATTTTCAATAAATATGCCTTTTCGGACTGAATATATAAATCTCAAAATTCCAGAGTTTCAAGATTTCCAAATGGGTGGATACCTGTGATTTTGAAATAATTGGAGTCGTGAAATTCAGGAGTATATCACCCATTTGACGAATCGTAGGTTTAATGTCTATCTTTGCACTCTCTAATAAAATTGTTTATGCAATCCCTTCAACTGACCCTTTCGCCCGAACAGGCGCACACACCCGAGTTGTTGAAACAGGCTGTGGCCAAAGCGCTTTCGTTGCCTGCAACACAAATATCACACATTCGTCCCGTGCGTAAATCGATCGATGCCCGCGGACATTTCGTCAAAATAAATCTGGCCGTAGAGGTTTTTACCGGCAAAGAGCCCATTAATTCCGATACGGTAGAGCTCCATTATCAGAATGTAACCAACAAAGAGGAGGTGATTGTTGTGGGTGCGGGTCCGGCGGGACTGTTTGCCGCGCTGCGACTTATCGAACTCGGTTTGAAACCGATTCTTCTGGAACGCGGGCAAGCCGTGACCGAACGTAAGAAAGACCTCGCGCAAATGATTCGCAGCAACACGCTGAATCCCGAATCGAACTACTGTTTCGGTGAGGGAGGGGCAGGTGCTTTTTCCGACGGAAAACTCTATACCCGATCGAAGAAAAAGGGTGACGTACAGCGCATTCTTTCCATTTTTCACAGCCACGGAGCCCAGGACGAAATATTATACGAAACTCATCCCCATATTGGTACCGATCGTCTGCCGCAGGTAATCAAGACCATGCGCGAAACTATTCTGGAGCATGGCGGCGAGGTGCGCTTCAATACCAAAGTTACCGGACTCAAGGTGGAAGATTCTCACATAACAGGTGTGGAACTGGCAGACGGAAGTACGATTAAAAGCAGAGCGGTCATTCTGGCGACCGGACATTCGGCCCGCGATGTGTATCATCTGTTGCACAACAACAATATTGCCCTCGAAGCCAAAGGATTTGCCATGGGCGTGCGCGTAGAACATCCGCAGGAGCTGATAGACGGTATACAGTATCATCGCCGCGAACGGGGAGAATTTCTTCCGGCAGCTGCCTACAATCTGGTGGAGCAGGTCGACGATCGCGGAGTCTATTCGTTTTGCATGTGTCCCGGCGGTCATATTGTTCCGGCCTCTACCGGAGAGAAAGAGGTGGTGGTGAATGGCATGTCGGCCTCGCACCGTAATTCGCCGTTTGCCAATTCCGGCTTGGTGGTCGAGATCCGACCCGAAGATTTGGGAGAGTATCAGCAATACGGCGTATTGGCCGGGCTTCAGTTTCAGCAATATGTGGAAGAGCTGGCCTTTTTCAACAACGGTAGCAAGGGATTGACCGCTCCGGCACAACGGGTCGGCGATTTTGTCAAAGGGAAACTCTCCGGATCTCTACCTGACTGTTCTTACCTGCCGGGGGTATTGTCTTCTCCGCTTCATTTTTGGCTACCGCAGCATATTTCAGGCCGTTTGCAGCAGGGATTTAAAAAGTTCGACCGCAAAATGCACGGCTATCTCACCAACGAAGCATTGATTGTCGGTGTGGAAACACGTTCGTCTTCTCCGATACGTATTCCGAGAAATACAGAAACGTATCAACATCTGCAAATTGCCGGACTATTTCCATGCGGCGAGGGAGCAGGTTATGCCGGTGGAATCACTTCGTCGGCTATCGACGGAGAAAATTGTGCAGCTGCAGCAAAACGCTACATGGAATGAGTCGTTTGTGCCGTAAATGTCTTATAATAAGCATATAACTATCAGTCGGATGTATTTGATTACTATGTCTTAAGATTTAAAATAACATAAAATCATCTTTTGTTATATCGGATTCTACGAAATGTTCGTAGATTTGCGATGTGATAATAATGGCCGTTTTATTACATGTAGAAAAAAACGATTATGGAAAAACTGACACCACAGGAAGAACAAGCCATGCAGGCGCTCTGGAAACTTGAAGAGGGCGGAGTAGTTAAGGATATTCTCGAAACCTATCCTGAACCGCAACCGCCTTACACGACTCTTGCTTCGACGATGAAAAATCTGGAGAAGAAGGGGTATGTTATCAGCCGTCGCTACGGTAATGTTTATTGGTACGAACCTGCGTTGAGCTCCGAAAGTTATTCGGAAAAAATGCTCTCGGGCATTATCGACAACTACTTTCAAAGCTCCTACCGCTCGCTGGTTGCTTTCTTTGCTAAAAATGAGAAGATTTCGCGCGACGATCTGGAAGAGATCGTGAAGTTGATAGAAAAAAAGAAATAGTATGGAACCGTTTACGCTCTATCTGTTGAAAGCGAACGGGGTATTTATCCTGTTGTTCGCGTTTTATCTGCTGTTTCTGCATCGCGATACTTTTTACAAAGCCAAGCGGGCCTATCTGTTGGGTATTATCGGAACATCGGTTCTTTTGCCTCTGTTGCATCCTGCGGCGCTCATTCCGCAAAGAGAGAGTGTGCAGTATGTTATTCTGCTGGTGGGCGATTCGCTGAACAGTGTGGCGCATCCCGAAACTGTCTCTTTGAGTACAATGCAGTTAATCAATATGTTGCTTTGCATCGGAATCGCGGGAAGCCTGTTGCTTCTGCTGTTTCGTTATCTGCAACTTTGGTGGGTAATGCGGGGGTGCCGGGAGGAGGTTTGCCATGGTAATCAAAAGGTGTATGTTCCTGCGAAAGAACTTAATCCCTTCTCGTATCAGGGACGGATATTTCTTAACCCGGAATTGTACACCGAAGAGGAGCTGGCAAGAATCATCCGGCACGAGCAGGCTCACATCGATCAGAAGCACGGGATAGACCTGATGCTGGTGGCGTTTTTTCAATCGTTGGTATGGATGAACCCGTTGTATTACTGGTTCGCACGTTCGGTACGCGAGAATGTCGAGTTTTTGGCAGATCAACAGGTGTTGCGTTCGGGACAGGATCCGAAGGCATACCAGTATGCTCTGCTGAAGGTGGCTCAGAACAGCTCGCTGCCACTGACTCAACATTTCAGTATTTCACATTTAAAAAAACGAATTATCATGATGAATAAAAAACGCACTCACTCGTTGTGGAGTAGTAAATACCTGTTGGTAGTACCCTTATTGATTGCAACACTGCTTGTTGTCAATGCCAAAGAGCTGAAAGATGCCTGGAGTAATGCCGATTTTACGGAAAAGAATCAGCCTGCTGATACCGTTGCATCTACCGATTCGGCCAAACAAGTCAAACATGAAGTAATCATCATTAAACATCCCGGCGATTCCACTCACGCAGAACCACTAATTCTGGTTGATGGCAAAAAAATAACAAAAGCAGAGATGCAGCAGATTGACCCTGAAGCAATCAGTAACATTGAAGTTTTCAAGGATTCGGTATCTGTTTCAAAGTTCGGCAAGGAAGGAAAAAACGGGGTGGTAGTTATAACAAAGAAATACAAAAATGGATCAACGACTACCGTCAGTGAAAATGGAACAAAAACCGTAGTTGTCACCCGCGTTCAAAAAGATAAAAAATCAAAGAATGAAACTACTACGACCACAGTTACTTCCGACAATAACGGATCAAAGCAGGCAAAAACAATTATTTTCAGACAAACCGGTGGTCAGGACAAACCATTAATCATTCTTGATGGGCAAGCTGATGACGCTGAGATTGATAAGATTGATCCGAATAATATTGAATCTATCACTGTGCTAAAAGATTCTACAGCCATAAAGACTTACGGCAAAAAGGGCAAAAACGGAGTGATTATTATCAAATCAAAAAAATATTCACATGTTGATAATAATCCGATCAAAGATGAAGTGATGGGCTACATTCAAAGACAACAAAGTAAAAGGTTAAAGGCGATAAAAATTGAAGGGAAAGACGACAAAGTAATAGCCAAAGGCTTCAGTAACAAAAATACAGCGATGTTTATCGATGGACAATACGCCGATGTCAAAGCTCTTCAAAAACTGGATTACTCAAAAATCCGCATAATCAACACCGATCCGATTGGAAACTTTCCCGACCTGGCCATAAAATATAATATACGAAAAGAACGAATTGTTCAGGTGTTTACAAAATGAGATTTTCATAGATCAATGGTTTGAACCGTAGTTATACAGAAAAATCCTGCAGTAGAAAATACTTTCTAACCGCAGGATTTTTTCGTTTTAGGTTGTCTGTAATGCAAAGCAACGCTTGTCTGAACTATTATACCTTTTTTATGGCAAGGATTTTGCCGGAATAGTTGTTCAGGTGTATCTCGAACGGACATTCGGAAGAGAGTGTCTGCCCCGGCTCCTCTTTCCCGGTAAGCAAATCACGGGAGCTTACCTGTACATTGTCGGCCAGACCGAGGTAATCGAAAGCGTGCCTGGGTATGTTTACTGCCACTTCTGCCGCACTATCGGCAAAGTTTACGCAAACCAGCAATAGCTCATCGCCGGCTTTACGCAGGTAGGCAAACTGCCGGTCGGGATTGAAGCGCGGATTGTTGCAATTGACATACATCAGGTCGAACATTTCGCCTTCGCGGATGGCTTTTTCCTGCAACGAGACATTCAGCAGCTGTTGATAAAAAGCGCGGAGTTGCTGTTGCTCCGGGGTGAGAA
>CAZFTY010000054.1:0-9370 GCA_964521835.1 uncultured Microbacter sp. | reverse complement strand
GACGGCTGCCGAATAGAGCAACATTTTGTTTTTAGCGGCAACAATGTTGATTACCCAAATCCCTTCCTTGTAAATACGTGTTGAGGTGTATCCTGTATAGGGTCGACGGAACACGTAGGGGCGATACATCCCGAAACGTCCGTAATAGTAATCGGGATATAGATTGGTGGTGATGTCGGCGTTGCGTTCCACAAACAGGCTGAAGTTGATTTTAAGATCCGATGTCGGGTCTTCGGTATACCCACGTGCTGCCATCTCGCTGCGAATGCCGTTTGCCAGGTTGTTATACTCCTCTTCCGAAAGCTGGGCTTTTCCTTTCTTCGCTATACGGGCAGTTTCTTCGAGCGGAGCGATGGAGAATGTCCGGTACGTTGCAATTTCTGTTTTGTTCAATACCGCCGAGTGTTCCAGCTTATAGGTGCTTGCGCAACTGCCGAGCGCAACTGTTGCGGCAACCAAAAATGAAAATAAAGCTATCTTTTTCATACCTCGTTAAGTTTGATGGTAATTTTACTCTTAAGACTGTAAAAATAACGGTTGGATTACCACATTCGTCTTTAGCAACAACGGATTTAGCACAATTTAAGACCAAAATCCGGTTTTCTGAGGTTTGTTAAAGGTGTGGAGCGCTCGGTGATACCTTTTGCGTTACTTATTCCCGAAGTAATTATCCAAAAGTTCTTTGGCCGCGATAAACGAACTGATTTTATTGTTCACTACATTTTGTTCATATTCGGTGAGCAGCGATTCTATTTTTTCGTTGTTGTAAAAGTGCGATTTGAGCTGATCGTTGATCGATTCGTACATCCAGTATTTCGACTGGTTGAGGCGTTTGCGGTCAAAATAGCCCGACTCCTTTACAAACGCGATATACTCGGTAATCATTTTCCACACGCCGTCGATATTGATGCCGTTTAGTGCCGAACAGGTCAACACCTTGGGCGACCAGCCCGATTCGGGCAACGGAAACAAGTGGAGCGCGCTGGTGAGTTGTGCTTTGGTCAGGTTAACACGGTCTACGTTGGTGCCGTCGGCTTTGTTGATAGTGATGCCGTCGGCCATCTCCATAATGCCGCGCTTGATACCCTGCAACTCGTCACCTGTTCCGGCCACCTGGAGGAAGAGAAAAAAATCGACCATTGAGTGCACCGCTGTTTCCGATTGTCCCACGCCTACCGTTTCCACAAAAATGGTGTCGAAACCGGCAGCCTCGCAAAGCATGATTGTTTCGCGTGTTTTGCGCGCCACGCCTCCCAGAGAGCCTGCGGATGGTGAAGGACGGATAAACGCGTTAGGATGGCTTGAAAGTTGCTCCATGCGGGTCTTGTCGCCCAGAATACTTCCTTTGCTGCGTTCGCTGCTTGGGTCGATGGCCAACACTGCCAGACGGTGGTTGTCTTTGACCAGATACATTCCCATCGCTTCAATAAAGGTACTCTTGCCGGCACCGGGTACGCCGGTAATACCCAGACGTATCGAATTGCCGGTGTAAGGGAGGCATTTTTCAATTACTTCCTGAGCCACGGCCTGATGATCGGGTTTCATACTTTCGAGCAGGGTTACTGCCTGACTGAGGATGGTACGGTTCCCCTTCAAAATTCCTTCGGCATATTCGGCTGCCGTGTAGGTCTGTTTTTTCTTCCGTTTCTGAAGGTAAGGATTGACAATAGGAGGCTGTTCGATGCCGCTGTTGACGCTCAGTCCCGAATAGCAGTCGTCGTTTTCGATATGATGTTGATCCATAGAAATTACTTTAGACACGAATTGCACAAATTATCACAAATGCAATTCTACGTTGAGTATTCGTTGTAAGTGATTTTTATAAAGCCACTCTTTTGTAGCTGAGGCTGTCTTCTCCGAAATTCACTAATAGCCCGAGTCTCAGTTTGCTTGCAGCCAAATAATTCAGTGTTTGTTTGATATGTACGGATGATAATGTTTCAATTGCTTTTACCTCCAGAATGATTTTATCTATTAGTATAAAATCTGTGATGTAATAGTGGGGTAGAAGTATGTTTTTGTAACGGATTTCAAATTTCTTTTCTCTTTCAAAATAGATTTGACGATCGGTAAATTCAATCTCTAATGCGTCTTTATACACAATTTCATTGAATCCTTTCCCCAAAGCATTATGAACCTCCATGCAGGCTCCTATGATATTGTAAGCTTCGTCTTTGTAGATGATATCCGTCATATTCTGAATAATTAGGCACGAATTTTTATTAATGCAATCGGGAACGTATCCGGCTTGAATAATAGATTAGATGCGAATTACACTAATATGCACGAAATATAAAGATATAAATTCTACCGATTAATCACGGATTCATTTGTGTTCATTCGTGCAATTCGTGTCTTTATGAGCTACAAAGTTAATGAAAAAAGCCGCCCGAAAATCGGACGGCTTTTGATATTTGAACCTGAAAAAGATTATTCGGCAGCAGCTTCGTCAGCTTCAGCCTCTTTTTCTTTTTTAGCGGTACGTTTAGCTTTTGCTTCAGCGGCAGCAGCTTTTTGATGAGCTTCTGTCTTTTCAGCTTCCGAAAGTTGATCTTTCAAATCAGCCAATGATTGAATGTCACCTAAAGTGGTTTTTTCATACGATTGGTTTACGATTGTTTCTTCAACTTTCTTAGCTCTTTTCGGACTGTTTTCTTTCTTTTCAGTCGAAACGCCCGATGCAGCTTTTTGTTCGTCTTCGTGGATGCGGCTGTGAGAAAGGATAATTCTCTTGGCATCTTTATTGAATTCGATTACTTTGAACTGAAGTTTTTCGTCTAATTTAGCCGATGCACCGTCTTCTTTTACCAGGTGTTTTGGAGTAGCGAAACCTTCAACACCGTAAGGCAATGCAATTACAGCGCCTTTGTCGAGAACTTCAACGATAGTACCTTCGTGGATGCTGTCAACGGTAAAGATTGTTTCGAATACATCCCATGGGTTTTCTTCGAGTTGTTTGTGGCCGAGGCTCAAACGACGGTTGTCTTTATCGATTTCGAGAACAACAACTTCGAGGTTAGCACCGATCTGAGTAAATTCTGACGGGTGTTTGATTTTGCGGGTCCAAGAGAGGTCGCTGATGTGGATCAAACCGTCAACACCCTCTTCGATTTCAACAAATACACCGAAGTTGGTGAAGTTGCGAACGCGAGCGGCGTGTTTCGAACCAACAGCATATTTGGTTTCGATGTTTTCCCACGGATCTTGTTTGAGTTGTTTGATACCCAACGACATTTTGCGTTCGTCGCGATCCAGTGTCAGGATAACAGCTTCTACTTCGTCACCTACTTTCAGGAAGTCCTGAGCGCTACGCAGGTGCTGGCTCCAAGACATTTCCGAAACGTGGATCAAACCTTCTACGCCCGGCAATACTTCTACAAATGCACCGTAATCGGCAACCACAACTACTTTACCGTTTACTTTGTCACCTACTTTGAGTTCGGTATCCAAAGCATCCCATGGGTGCGGGGTAAGTTGTTTCAAACCGAGAGCGATACGTTTCTTTTCGTTGTCGAAGTCGATGATTACAACGTTCAGTTTCTGATCCAGTTGAACCACTTCGTCCGGGTGAGCTACGCGGCCCCACGAAAGGTCGGTGATGTGGATAAGACCGTCAACGCCACCCAGGTCGATGAATACACCGTAGTTGGTAATGTTCTTAACGGTTCCTTCCAAAACCTGTCCTTTTTCAAGTTTCGAGATAATTTCTTTCTTCTGTTGTTCGAGTTCGGCTTCGATAAGCGCTTTGTGCGATACAACAACGTTTTTGAATTCGTGGTTGATTTTAACAACCTTGAATTCCATAGTTTTGCCAACGAATACATCGTAGTCGCGGATCGGTTTCACGTCGATCTGAGAACCCGGCAAGAAAGCTTCGATGCCGAATACGTCTACGATCATACCACCCTTGGTGCGGCATTTTACAAAACCCTTGATTGTTTCGTCGTTTTCGAGGGCTGCGTTTACGCGATCCCATGAACGAGAGGTACGGGCTTGTTTGTGAGACAATAAAAGCTGACCTTTTTTGTCTTCCTGGTTTTCGATGTAAACTTCTACAACGTCACCTACTTTGAGGTCCGGGTTGTAGCGGAATTCGTTCAACGGAATGATACCGTCTGATTTGAAGCCGATGTTAACTACGACTTCGCGTTTGTTCATTGAGATAACAGTACCGTCAACAACTTCTTTTTCTTTAACGGTGTTGAGGGTAGCGTCATACTTTTGGGTGAGGGCGGTGCGATCTTCAACAAGATTGTCGCCTTTTTCATAAGCATCCCAGTCGAAATCTTCGGTAGGAGTGGTTTTTGGTGCGGGAGCCGCGGTGGCTGTAGCTTCTTCAGCTGCGGGAGTTTTTACATCTTCCACGATGTTTTCGTTTTGTTCTGACATAACTAATTTGTAACGTTAATAAGGTTAGACTTTATGTTGTCTTAAAAGCGCGGCAAAGATACTGCATTTTTTTTGTTCTGCCAAACAGAAAAAGTTTGTGAGCGATAGCGAGTTGGATAGCCTAAATTGCTAAATTTGTCAGACAAATTATGAATTTGAGGATTTGGGGATGTGGAGATTTGAGAATTTGGAATAGGAAGCTGTAAATCATGTTGCTATCTTTTTTCTAATCTTTGATCTCACCGCTACTGACTACCAACTACTATCTACTGACTACAAAGAAAATATGTTTACGATAACTATTGACGAAAAAGTGAAAACGGCTTGCCCGAACCTGACGTTGGGCTTGATTTATTGCGAGGTGACAAACTCAGCCCATTGCGAAGATTTATGGAGTGAAATCGCGGTAGCTGATTGCGAATTCAAAGTAAAATATACGATCGAGCAAATCAATAAAATTCCATCCATCAAGGCAACGCGTGATGCCTACAAGGCTTTGGGAAAAGATCCGAACCGTTACCGCCCGTCGGCAGAGGCGTTGTGCCGGCGTATTTTGCGCGACCTGCCCCTTTATCAAATCAATACGCTGGTCGATCTGATCAATCTGGTCTCAATTCGTACGGGATATTCCATCGGAGGTTTCGATGCCGATAAAATTCAGGGTGACCTGTTGCTTACGGCCGGTACCGCCGACGACGAGTTTGAGGGGATCGGTAGGGGAGTGCTCAATATCGAAGGTTTACCGGTGTACAAAGACGCGGTTGGCGGAATTGGAACGCCCACCAGCGACCACGAACGTACCAAACTCTCGTTGGAATCTACCCATCTGTTGATGATTATCAACGGTTATTCCGGTGGCGATGGCATCCGCGGGGCAATTGACTGGTCGGTGGAACTGTTGCAAAAATATGCCGGAGCGAAAGCAATCGAAACAAAAATGATGTAGCTTTGCGCTATAAATGGACTGATTGTGAGATAACCAACTAATTTTTTATTCCATGAAAAAGTTTGCCTTGTTTTTAACCTGCTTTGCCTTCTGTTTTTTGTACAATCAGAGGATCAATGCACAGACGACAGTGGTTCGTTTTACGGTGGAACTTCCCGGACAGGGAATCTCTCAGGATTCGGCGGTATATCTTGCCGGTAGCTTCAATGGGTGGGCACCTCAGGATGAGAATTACTGCATGAAACGGGTGGATGCTCGCCATTACACGCTCGATGTGCCCTGTTTTACCAACAAAAACTACGAGTATAAATATACGCTCGGTGGATGGAAGCATGTGGAAAAGAGCATCGATGGCAAAGATATTACGAACCGAAAATTTACGTCGACCAAAAAACTGAAGGTGAAAGATACGGTGGCTGCCTGGAATGTACCGGCACCAAAAAAAGAGGCGCAGCAAAATCCGCTTTCGGGCATGTTGACCGAGGATCAGATAAAGAAGATGATGCAGTTGAAAGATTCCGTGACTCAAAGTCTGGCTCCTGTAGTGCCACAGTTGTTGGTCGTTGTACAGAAAATAGCGACGAACATACTGGCCGATAAGCCCGATGCCGGTTTGAGTAAACAGTATAATGCCGAAGTGACCGGTGTCGTTTCTCAACTACTTGGAACGGTTACCGATGTGTTGATGAAGATTACGGCGGTGCTCACTCCCGAGCAGAAACAGAAGCTGCGCGATGCGATGAAGGGCTCTTCCAATCCGGCCGATCTCTTCAATATCGTTACCGATTCCAAATTGACGCCTGCCGATAAATAACTGAATTATGACCAGCAAAGAACTGATAGAAGATATCCGCGCGTTTTGCCGGGCGAATGCCGATGACGAGTTGGTGAAAAAATACAGCCGCTATTTCAAAGGCGATTATTGTGCCTATGGCATCGATCGACCGTTGTTTGAAGCGAAGGTGAAAGAGTTGGCAGAGCAGCAGGTCGGCTTAACAGTGATAACTGAGGCTGCTCCGGTGTTGCTTGCAGTGCCCGAATACGAAGAGCCGTCGTTCGTTTTGATGCTGACCGATAAATATAAAAAGCAATACAGTCGCGAGTTGTTCGATACGATTGCCTCCTGGTACAATCTGGGCATCCGCAACTGGGCACATGCTGATGTGTTGGGAATGATGATTTTGCCTGTTTTTCTCGAAAAAGGAATTGTGATTCCCGACGATTTTCGCCCGTGGCTCTCTGCGCAAAATCCTTTTCAGCGCCGTTCGGTACCGGTCACCTTTATCAAGCATATCAAAAAGCATCACGAAGCGATCGAACCTTTCTTCGCTTTTCTGGAACCGTTGATGAGCGATCCTATCCGGGAGGTGCATCAGGGTATTGGCTGGTATCTTCGCGAGGCGTGGAAACTGGCACCCGAACCTACCGAAGCATTCTTGCTGAAATGGAAAGAGACGGCTGCCCATCTTATTTTTCAGTACGCCTGCGAAAAGATGACCAAGGAGAAAAAAGAGCTCTTCCGGCGCAGCAAGAAATAGATTACGTCGCACACGGAATGTGTCATGTAAATTAGTTTCGCACACAGAATACACGGATTGTACGGAATTACACAGAAAAGTCAGGACTTCACATAAAATGAAGCCCTGACTTTTTTGTGACGAAAATCCGTGATGTTCAGTTTTGTCCGTGTTGTCCGTGTGCTATCAATCTTCCCCTACCACCCGCAACGATTCTATCTTTTCCAGCTTTCCCATAAACATCGGGTAGAGAGCCTGCCGTACCAATAGTTTCATGCGGCAGGTCATGTCGAACTGCTGTTCGGTGACGGCGGTGTCAGTCTCTTTCAGTAGCGACATTACATCATTCATAGTCAGGTAGTCGAACTCTATTTCGAGGGCGATGGTTACCTCCTGTTCCGTGATTTCGTTGTTGGAGATGGCATCAGCCGCAGCGGCTTTGTAGGCGGTAATCAGTCCGCCGGTGCCCAGCAGGATACCGCCGAAGTAGCGCACCACGATAATCAGAATATTGGTGAGATTGGCCGAGTGTATCTGTCCGAGAATGGGGCGGCCGGCAGTGCCCGATGGCTCGCCATCATCGTTGGCGCGGAACTCCGTGCGGTCGGCACCCAGCACGTAGGCGTAGCAGACATGACGGGCATCGTAATACTCCTTGCGGAAGGTTGCCACAATGCTTTTCACCTCTTCCGCATCGGATACGGGGATGGCGAACGAGAGAAATTTACTCCCCTTCTCTTTGTAGATGCCTTCGGAACGGCGTGTTATGGTAAGAAAACTGTCCAAATGTGTTTGTTGTCAAATGTCAAGACAAATCTAAATCGGTTTGAACGCGAATTTCCACAAATTCAATTTGCGCTTATTTGCGGCGATTGGCGTTCGTGGGCTGCCCGGATTGCATAGTTTGCAAAGGTAGGGAAATTATGAATGATGTAAATGGATTATTTCTTTGTGGAAAATTGTTTCTGTTCGGAGAACTCTTGTTTTTGCAAAAATCATGCTCATTTCATACTAAAAAACTGTACATTTGCAGCCAAAATCGGAAAAGTTACGGATTTGTGTTATCTCTCCTAAAATCTTTATAACGATGAGACCTCTTTTTTCTGCCGGTGTACGTCAAATGACTGCATTATTGCTGCTTACCACAGCCCTTGTAATCTCTTCCTGTTCCAAAAAGGAGTATCCCGACAACCTTACCATTATCCCCAAAGAGAGTTCGTTGGTGGCTTGTATCGATCTGAAGGCGCTGGCCGAAAAAGCCGATATGAAAGCGTTGAAGAAGTCGGATACGTTCAAATCGCTCAGTCAGGATATGTTTGCCGATCAACCGGCGCTTAAGGCTATTCTCGACGATCCCTCCAAAAGTGGTGTCGCCTTCAAACAGGTATTTCTCTTCCTTAGCGGAACCAAAAACGTGGGCGTAACGCTCGAGTTGGACGACGCGTCCGATTTCGAATCGATGCTCAAAAAGATTGCTGAGCAGTCGGGCATCTCGCTCGAAGTGCAAAAAGGGGGCGACTGCAAGTATGTCACCATGCCCCAAAACGACAGCACACTGTTGGTGTGGGATAAACATAAAGCACTGCTGATGGCCAACACGCCCAAAGAGCAGGCGATAAAGATATTTGCCACGCCCAAAGAGTCGGGCATTGTGGCGGTGAAGGATTTTACCGATAGCTACAAGCAGAAGAAGGATCTCTTTCTCTGGACGAAAAACGATGGTGTGACCAGCAGCATCGGCGCTCTTTTGCAAATTCCCGCGATGGGAGCCGAAACGGAGTTGATGAAGGGAACCTTTACCCATGTCAATGTCGAATTCAAAGAGGGTGAGGTGCTCTGTACCTCCGAGACAACACCGGTGGAGCTTGCCAAAAAGCTCGATGCGAAATACCTCAATGCTCGTCCCGATAACGATCTGCTGAAATATTTTCCGGGTACGGCTTTCCTGATGGGGCGTTTGGCGCTTAATATGCCGGCTATTACGCAATATCTGGCGCAAAGTAACGACTACAAAGAGTATATGACTCCGGAGAACCGTAAAGCTCTCGACTCGTTTAGCGGTGACGTGGCATTATCTGTCTTCAACTTTACTACCGGCGTTATTCCTACGCCGCAACTGGCGGTGGTGGCTGGCGTGAAAGATCAGTCGTTGTATAATTATATTCTGAAGCAATTGCCGGCCATGGTCGAAAAGAAGACAACGGGGGCTTACCTCACCGTTAAGTTCGATCAGTATGCTTTCTTTTTGGCGCAAAAGGGTAAATTGCTGATGGCGGCCAATAGCGAAGATGCTATCAAGTCGTTTGTGGCCGGGCGTCCGCAACCGGTTAGCCTCTTGCAGTCGTCGCCTGTTGCCGGGTTGAACACCACCCCCGGCGCGTTCTACCTCAACCTCGATCCCGACAGCTATCCGCAGGCCATTATGAGTCTGCTCGATACTTTTGGTGGCGCCGGCTCAAAATTCAGGTCGATGCTCTTTCTGAAAGACCTTCAGGGAACCTACGACCCCAATACGGCG
>CAZFTY010000053.1:0-9429 GCA_964521835.1 uncultured Microbacter sp. | reverse complement strand
TTTGGTTGTTGGAGTGCGCTTTGAGGTATGTTTGATACATTTTTAGTGCTTCGCCGTAATTGCCAATTTCGTGTAAAACCCTGGCGTATTGTAGGTAGACGATGCGGTCGTTATATGTTGCTTTGATAGAAGCTGCGTAGGCATTGATCGCTTTTCCCGGTTTATTCGTTATGCGGAGGCATTCGCCTTGTTGGAAAGCGGCATAAGCCCGGATTTGCTTTTTGCTTACCGGCAGCGTGGAGTAGGCCTTTTTGTACAGATTTCCGGCGGCATAATATTCGCCTATATCATATTTTTTATCTGCTCGTTTCAATCTGGCCATAGGACCGCACGATTGCATCAGAATACATATCACCAGTATCCAGCAAGCAGTAAAGATATGTTTTGTCATCTGTTTCATAGATAGATTGTAAAGACAAAGTTAGTTATTTTTCAGTTACTATAAAAAACTATTGTGCCTGCATGAGTTCCGTAATGATGCCGTCTGACAAAAAGAGTCCTTCGGGAGACAGGCAGAGGTAGTTGTTGTCTGAAAACATGATTCCGGACCCGATAAAATGTTCGCTTTGTTTTAGTAGTTTGTTTTTTGCTGTCGTTCCAAATTGTTTCTCCATCGCTTCGAGTGAGATGCCTTTTATTGTGCGTAACGAAATTAGTATCATTTCGTTGTATTTGTCTGTGACAGAAAGAATCTCCTTCTCAAAGCAGGGTTTTTCCTGTTTTGTTCCGGAAATATATTTTGCCGTGTTGGCAACATTCCACTGGCGCGATTCCCCGTCGAATGAGTGTGCCGAAGGACCGATGCCCAGATAAGGCGTGCCATCCCAATACGATGAGTTGTGTCGGGAATGAAATCCGGGAATGGCAAAATTGGATATTTCATATTGCCTGATGCGCCCCTCATTGAGCATACTTTGCAGCAGATGATACATTGCCACGCTGGTCTCTTCGGTTACCGGTATGACATGTCCCTCTTTTCGCTTCCGTTCGAGTAACGTACCCTCTTCGTATGTGAGGTGGTATGCCGAGATGTGTTGTATATTTAACGCGAGAGCCTGCGAAATAGTCTCTTCCCATCCGGGAATAGTTTGTCCCGGAAGTCCGTACATAAGATCGATACTGATGTTCTGAAAATAGCGCTGCGCTTCCTGTACGGCTTCTATGGCCTGTTGTGCAGAGTGCCTGCGGCGAAGCATGGACAATTCGTCGTCGTGGAAGGATTGTATCCCGATGCTCAACCGGTTGACCGGAAGCCCGGAGAGCTCTTTCAATTTTTCAGCCGAAAGATCGTCGGGATTGGCCTCAAGGGTTATTTCTGTACACTTTTCAATATTCCATATTTTTGCAATGGTAGCAAAAATATCGGATAACTGTTGGTGGGTTAATATGGAGGGAGTTCCTCCTCCGAAGTAGATCGTTTGCAGCTCTTCTCCTTTCAGGTAATCTGCCCGGAGCCTGATCTCATGTTGCAGTGCATCTACCAGTTTGTCGGTCAGCGATCCCTGTACCCCGGAATAGAAATCGCAATAAGAACATTTTGATTTACAGAACGGTATGTGAATGTAAAGGCCTGCCACAATAAAATAGTGAGATTGTTGATGATGCAAAGGTAAAAATCATTTGCAGAAATAAGAAAAATGGTTTACCTTTGCAGTCCGAAAAACCGGAGCAGGGTAATCTTTGTGCTTGGTTTTTCTAAAATATCATTCGGGGTGTAGCGCAGTCCGGTTAGCGCACCTGCTTTGGGAGCAGGGGGTCGTGGGTTCGAATCCCGCTACCCCGACAAAACAAGAGAGACATTTGCAATTTTGCGAATGTCTCTCTTGTTTTTAAATTGAAGGGGCGGCTGACAAACAGAGTTCAACCACCCCTGAAAATATAGATGGAATTGATCAATTCCCGAATATCAGAATGCCACCAAGGGCGTCCACCACAATGGGTTTGTTTCGATCGATAGTTTGTGCAATCAGCCGTTTGCTCAGTTCGTTTAGCACTTCGCGCTGAATGACCCTTTTGACGGGACGTGCTCCGAACTGCGGATCAAACCCCTCTTTGGCTATCTGAGCCAGTGCTGCTTCGGTAACCTGAAGATCTACGCCGTTCTCTTGTAACTGACGTTTGATATGCTCGACCTGTAGCCCTACGATCTGTTTTATCTCGTTTTCGTTGAGCGGCGCAAACATTATCAGTTCGTCTATACGATTCAAAAACTCCGGTCGAATGGTCTGTTTTAGCAATTCGAATACTTCCGCTTTGGTACGGTCAATTACCTCCTCCCGGTTGGTGCTGTCGATCTTTGAAAAGTTTTCGCGGATCAGGTTAGAGCCCATGTTGGAAGTCATGATAATGATGGTGTTCTTGAAATTCACCATTCTGCCCTTGTTGTCGGTCAACCGACCGTCGTCCAATACCTGCAACAGCACATTGAATACATCGGGATGCGCTTTCTCGATTTCATCGAACAGAACCACCGAATATGGTTTTCTGCGAATCGCTTCCGTCAACTGCCCTCCTTCGTCGTAACCTACATATCCCGGAGGCGAACCGATGAGCCGGGTCACGGAGAACTTCTCCTGATATTCCGACATGTCGATACGCGTCATCATGTTCTCGTCGTCGAACAGAAATTCGGCTAACGCTTTGGCCAGTTCCGTTTTTCCCACGCCGGTCGTTCCCATAAAAATGAACGAACCGATCGGGCGTTTCGGGTCATTCAACCCGGCACGACTGCGGCGTACGGCATCGGCAATCACGTTAATTGCTTCGTCCTGCCCGACTACCCGTTTGTGAAGTTCGGCTTCCAGATTGAGCAGTTTGTCTTTTTCGGTTTGCAGCATCTTGTTTACAGGAATCCCAGTCCAGCGCGAAACCACATCGGCAATATCTTCGTCGTCTACCTCCTCTTTAATCATCGGAGAGTCGGCTTGCAACTTGTGAAGGTTGGCTTTCTCCTCCTCGATTGTACTTTCGAGACTTTTCAGCTTCCCGTAACGAATTTCGGCCACTTTTCCATAATCGCCTTCCCGTTCGGCTTTGTCCGCTTCAAATTTGAGGTTTTCTATCTCTATTTTTGCTTGTTGTATCCGGTTCATCACCTCTTTTTCGGAGAGCCATTTGGCTTTGTTAACGCTCTCCTGTTGCTTCAGGTCAGCAATCTCTTTGCCGAGTTGTTCCATTTTCTGCGTGTCGTTTTCCCGCTTGATTGCTTCGCGTTCAATCTCCAGTTGTTTTATTTTTCGCGAGATTTCATCGAGCTCTTCAGGTACAGAATCGACTTGTAGTCGCAAGCGGGCAGCCGCTTCGTCCATCAGGTCGATGGCTTTGTCGGGCAGGAACCGGTCGGTGATATAACGGCTTGAAAGCTCCACTGCGGCGATAATCGCGTCGTCTTTGATACGTACTTTGTGGTGATTCTCGTAACGCTCCTTCAGTCCACGCAAGATGGAAATGGCATCGGCCTGATCGGGTTCGTTTACCATTACAATCTGGAATCGGCGTTCGAGCGCTTTATCTTTTTCAAAATATTTTTGATATTCATCAAGGGTTGTAGCTCCGATAGCCCGCAATTCGCCACGGGCCAGCGCTGGTTTCAGAATATTGGCTGCGTCCATGGCTCCCTCGCTTTTCCCGGCTCCAACCAATGTGTGTATTTCATCGATAAAAAGGACGATTTCTCCATCCGAACTGATTACTTCGTTAACGACCGATTTCAGCCGTTCTTCAAATTCTCCTTTGTATTTGGCGCCGGCAATCAACGCGCCCATATCTAATGAAAAGAGTTGTTTCGATTTTAGGTTTTCGGGAACGTCGCCACGCACAATACGATGCGCCAATCCTTCGGCAATCGCCGTTTTACCGGTTCCCGGTTCGCCAATCAAAATCGGGTTGTTTTTGGTACGTCGACTCAGAATTTGCAACACACGACGAATCTCCTCGTCACGTCCGATTACCGGGTCGAGCTTGCCTGAACGGGCCCGTTCGTTCAGATTGATGGCGTACTTGTTCAGCGCGTTGTAAGTATCTTCGGCCGACGGATCGGTTACTTTGCTTCCTTTTCGTAATTCAGCGATGGCCGACCGTAATGCAGATTCATTCAAACCGGCATCCCTGAGCAGCGTCGATACCTGACTTTTCTCGGTCAAAAGGGCTAAAAGTATAAATTCGAGCGATACATACTGGTCGCCCTCTTTGTTGGAAAAATCGAGCGCTTTTTGCAAAACAGCATTCGTTTCGCGACTCAGGTAGGGTTCTCCACCGGTTACTTTCGGGTAGGATTCCACCATTTGATCGACGGCGGAAGAGATGGCTGCTCCGTTTACTTCTGTTTTTCCGAACAGAAAATTGGTTACATCCGTTCCGGTTTTGAGAATAGCTTTCAACAGATGCGGCGTTTCAATGGCTTGTTGATTGTTGCTTTGTGCCAGTTGAATTGCTTCTTGTACGGCTTCCTGTGCCTTGATTGTGAAATTGTTGAAATTCATATGGTTATAATGTTTGTAGTTTTTTGTATCCGATGGAGCTATACTCTTGTATTGCTCTCGGTATATTTGCTACAAAAGCTTTGCCAGTTTGCATTGCAGACAAAAAGGCATGAAAATATTAATAAAACGGAAATAATGGCAGGTTGAAAAAGATGGGGATCTGTCAGTGGAAATTGAAGTTGTCTTTTGAAAAGATACTGACTAAACTTGATGCGTGTGGTTGTTTTACAGAGCGGTCGTGAAGGTGTTTTTTTCAAAACGACATCTCGTCGCCCTGAAGTCATGATTAAATTTTATAAGCAAAATATCATTGCTTTATTTGCAATGATATGGGTTGTGTCACTGATACCTCCATATTTAATGGAATACGAGTGATATGTATTAATCAGTTGAAATATTTGCTAATAAGTTTCGAACATATACACTAACGGGGGGTACTAAAAAGCTATTCGGGCAATAATGCTACTTTATTGCGGTTTTTCTGTGTTAGTGTAATCTTAAGGTTGTAACCTACAAGGACAAAATATTAATTTGGAAGTTATTCAATTAAATTTGAAAATGCGCATGAATGTTAGTCCTTACCGTTTTTTTATCCGTAGATAATTCTTTTTGCATTATAATCGCGGCTGTTTCAATAGTTATGGTTAGAAGCAGGAGCGGCCTCATGCCACCCCCACATCAACTAACCAAATCTAATATAGTGCAAAACCAAAAATCAAGACAATCCAATCAATTAATCTTTGCTTTGTGAATTATTCCTGATTTACTCGTTTTTGTCAATGTATACCTACTGCTGTACCATTTGAAAGTATCAATAATCAGCGAAGAACTTGATGCCGTAGCTATATGAATTTCGGTTCCCAGGCTGTCAGTTTTATTTTCGACGAAAACCGTAAAAATACCTACATCCAAATAAAAGTAAAGACCAACATCTTCGTATGGCTGTATCACAGAACAACCCCATATAGAAATAGACTTTGCAGTTGGCTTTGTATTGTCTCCTTTTGCTAATTGAGAAGGAAGAAGACCTGTTTTGGATCGATTGATAATTTCAGGGTCACAAGTAACAATAAACAGATACCAAACTTGTTCTTATTTGTGACTATGAAATTACGATGATAAAACTATTCCGTGAGAATTTTGGATAAAAAAGGGATGCTAATTTAAATACAATTAACGAATTCGCATTGTATTATGAATGAGCAATCTAATTCTTGTTTTTGCTGTTTGTCTATACTAACCGATAAAAATGGCATGTAAAGGCGCACCTAAATCCGGTTAAAAGTTGGAGAGAAAATCGGTTAGATTCACCTCGTGTTGCAACCCGAGTTTCTTTCTCAGGTTGGTTCGTTTTACGTTGTATGAGGCTGGTTGTAGGGTAAGTGTAGTATAAATAGTTACATTATCGAAGCCAGCCAGAAGAAAACAGCAGATCTGAATTTCATTTTCCAGTAAGTCCGGATAGGCATTCTTTAGCCTGATTGAAATATTATTGTAAAGTTGATTTACGATTTCAATAACATGTTGCACAATCTGATCAATGGCGGCTTGTTCTTGCTGTAAAGAGGTGTGTTTGTTGTTTTTTTTGCCATCAGAAAGATCTGACAATGTCAACTTGAGTTTGTTAAGTGTTTGCAGAGCTTTTTGTTGCGTCGATATCTGTTTTTGCAGCATGAGTGCTTTTTCTTCTGCCGCTTTCAATAGTGCTTTCTCGTTCTTAATTAAGCGGCGTTGTTGCACCAGAAGCTGCGTATTACGTTTGTTCCGGAACATTGAAAATGTAATGCCACCCAAGCTTATGCCGAATAACAAAAATAGGATGATAATTTTATTGTGTTGGTTTTCTATAATCAACGATTTATTTTGAGAGCCAATCGTCTCGTATCGAAACTTCTTTTCCAGCCCGGCAAAACTTTCGGAAAGAGAATGCTGAAACAGAGAGTCCTTGGAAGCAATTAGTCTTTCAGCATAATAACTTACGGCTCTATAATTATTCTGTTTAGCGCATATATCGAGCCATGCTTTATAATATTCAGGAGCCATTTCGTGCGGACTGCTGCATTTTTGCAGATAAAATGTAGCAGAATCTACATTGTTCATCTTTTCAAAAATTATTGCGATATTTATGGTCTTGGCGTAGTCATACATATCGGACGTAGTAAGCGATAAACGCGCAAAACGAAGAGCATTCTGATAATCTTGCAAATAATAGTAAGCTAAGGATTGTTGTCCGCAAAGGGATGATCTTAATAATGGTTCCATGTGAGGATTTTCATCAATCGCCCGTGCATAATAGCGTAATGCTTCATTATATTTTCCAATTTGATATAAAGAATATCCTGTATTTATCAAACAGATGGTGCTGTTACTTTTATCTCCAGTTTTCTTCAAATGAAAATATGCCTTTTTGTTGCAATTTAATGCGCTATCCAGCTGATTTTGTTGTTGATATAATTGCGCCTTTTCTCCGTATACAAAGCCTTTCAATTTATCATTTTGACTTTGCAGAGCATAGGACTCTGCCTTTAAAAGTGATGTTACCTGTCCTTCAACATTACCTTGATTATTCTCGCATCGTGCCCGGTAGAACCAGGCATATCCTGCGCGTACCGGATCGTTGTTTCCAAAATAATCGGTTGCAATTCGGATAAGCGTATCAGATGCCACAACACTATCACACTTATCCAGTGCTTGTGTCATCAGTAGCGCATAAAGCGCACGATCGGGAGATGCGAGGTGGCGATAGTTGTCGATATTACTAAGAAGGTGCAAAGCTCTGTCGGGATGTACGGAAATAATGCTATCAGCCGAAGATAATAATTGTTTTTCTTTTTGAGATGTTTGATGGCAAGCGATAAATGAGCAGACTAAGAACAAGAAGATGATAATATTGCGCATATTCCCGATAAATTATATATGCAAACATACAGAAAAATTATAATTTCAGAAAATAAGATTCGGCGTGCGATATACGAAGCGAGATGACTTCGTTGTATCTTTGCATCCGAAAAAATGCGTTCAAAGTTTAAATTATCAGATGCAATCCGGAAAACAAAATATCGAATGGCTCGACTCCTTGCGGGTTATAGCCACCATTGGAGTAATTATGATACATGAGGCTACGCCGGTAGTCAAAATGAGTTACGGTGGCAATATGGGTAACTGGTGGACTGGAAATATATTCGATAGCGCCGTTCGGTTTGCAGTACCGTTGTTTTTGATGCTGAGCGGGGCGACAATGTTGGGAAGAGAGTATGATCTGAAAACATTTTATAAAAAGAGGTTTGTCAGGGTATTGCTACCTTTCCTTTTTTGGATGTTGGTTTACTGGGTATACCGATGGATGGTACTTCCGGCATCTCATCAGCCTCATACGTCTTCTTCCGTTTTACTTTGGGCAGTCAAATTATTGGGTAGCGAAGGAATCTCCAAACACTTCTGGTATGTCTACATGATCCTTTTCTTCTATCTGCTTTTCCCCTGGATCGGGAAGGGTGTGCGAAGCCTGAAGAACCGGGAGGTATTCTGGTTAATTATTGGCTGGGCACTACTCAGTTTCTCTTCGCGTAAACTATCGGTTAATTTTTATAGCTGGACGGATCACTATCTGGCAAAGTTGCTCGGTTATTGCCAATACTCCGGGTATTTGGTTGTTGGTTATTACCTTTCCAAATTTCGGATTACAACGACTAAGCAACGGCTAATCGCCGGAGCTTTGTTTGTGGCTTCCATCGCATTTGCGGCTGTTGCCACCTTCTATTACAGTTGGAAGTCGCATCGGTTGGATGAGAGTATGTATGGCTACGTGACCTTCAATACGATGTTGCAGGCCGGTT
This sequence comes from uncultured Microbacter sp., assembly GCA_964521835.1. Taxonomy (GTDB): domain Bacteria; phylum Bacteroidota; class Bacteroidia; order Bacteroidales; family Paludibacteraceae; genus Microbacter. The sequence continues at coordinate 1,112 of CAZFTY010000053.1, read as the reverse complement.
CTTTGTTTTTGCTGGTTAAAGATACATCTGTCAGCAATAAGGTTTTGCTCGCTATTCAGCGATTTATCAGTAAATACAGTTACGGCGTCTATTTGTCGCATATCATGGTTATCGGCATTTTGTTTCAGTACGATATTTTCTGGACAATAGGGCATCCTGCCTGGACGCTGCCTGTGCTGACATTGTTCACGTTGGCCATTTCATTGCTGATTGTTTTTCTGTTGCGACAATTGCCTTATGGAAAATATATTTCAGGATAATCAATTACAATTTACAGTATGAAGACGAACTACATTTTGCTTGAAGATATGCGTTTTTTTGCTCATCATGGTGTTTTTGAAGAGGAGCGCCGGGTGGGGAATTATTTTACAGTCGACCTGAAACTCGGGACTTCGTTGTCGGCAGCTGCCGAGAGCGATAATCTGATTGATACGCTCAATTATGGTGTGGCGTATGAAATTGTAAAAAAAGAGATGGCAATTCCGTCGAAGTTGTTGGAACATGTTGCCCGGCGCATTATCGATGCGTTGTTTGATGAGTTCGGACGTCAGTTGGCCTCGGTAGAGATCCGGCTGTCCAAACACAATCCTCCGCTGGGAGGGGAGGTTGGTAAGGCAACGGTGGTTCTGAGCCGGGAAAAATAAAAAAAACGGGTAAGTCTTTTTTGGAGGCTTACCCGTTTTTTATTACTCTTTCGGTTCGTTCGTATTACCGGTTCGTTTCAGAATTCCCCAGGCGGCCAATTCTCCCTTGATGGCCCGCAGGTATGATTTCATCAAGACATACCAGAGTAATTGACGGTAAAGAATCCGTTGAATGAAGAGATAGAAGATATACTTGAACCTGAATTTCTCGCCATCAAACTTAAATGCCATCAACGAAATGATGAGATCGAGAATGAAATAGGCAAAGTAGAAGATTATCAGCACCGTTGCCTTGGGCATGAAGATGGAGACAAGGAAGATAATATCGACCACCGGTGACATCAATGGCAGGAACAGCTGGAAAATCATCTGATGTGGGAGCAATATCCAGCTCATGTTCTTGTGCTCTTTCGAAAACATCATTTTGCGGTGTTTCCAGAACGATTGCATAATGCCGAACGACCAACG
>CAZFTY010000052.1:0-9564 GCA_964521835.1 uncultured Microbacter sp. | reverse complement strand
ACTTCGACAAGATATACTACGAATCGCAAACCTACCTCGAAGGAAAATCGAAGGTGGAAGAAGGGCTGGCGAAAAGGGTGTTCTACCGCCGCGAGGACGGTTCGGTTTGGGCCGATCTGACCAACGACGGGTTGGACGAAAAGCTGCTGCTCCGCGCCGACGGCACTTCGGTCTATATGACACAGGACATCGGCACCGCCAAGCTCCGTTTCGACGACTTCCCCATTGACAAAATGGTCTATGTGGTAGGCAACGAACAGAACTATCACTTTCAGGTGCTCTCCATCCTGCTCGACAAGCTGGGCTTCAAATGGGGCAAAGACCTCGTGCACTTCTCGTACGGCATGGTAGAACTGCCCGAAGGAAAGATGAAAAGTCGTGAAGGTACCGTGGTAGATGCCGACGACCTGATTGAAGAGATGGTGGGTACCGCCCGCGAAACTTCGCAGGAGCTGGGTAAACTCGACAACTGCACCGAAGAGGAGGCCGAAAACATTGCCCGCATGGTAGGTCTCGGCGCGTTGAAATACTTCATTCTGAAGGTCGATCCGCGCAAGAACATGACCTTCAACCCAAAAGAGTCGATCGACTTTAACGGCAACACCGGACCGTTTATTCAATACACTCACGCCCGCATCAAATCGGTACTTCGCAAAGCCGATGAACAGAAACTTACCGTAACGGTAGCTGCCGATGCCGCTTTGAACCTTTCGGAAAAAGAGATCAGTCTGGTACAGATGCTGGCCGACTTCCCTTCCATCGTGCAAGAGGCCGGTGAAGAATATTCGCCTGCCGTGGTGGCCAACTACGTCTACGATCTGGCCAAGGAGTACAACCAGTTCTACCACGACCACTCCATTCTGAAGGAAGAGAACGAACAGCTTTGCGCCTTCCGCCTCACCCTCTCGCGCAACATTGCCAGAGTAATCAAAACCGGCATGAGCCTGTTGGGAATCGAAGTGCCGGAAAGAATGTAACTACAAATGGTAAACGGGGAATGGTACAAGGTAAAGGGTACCTGAACTCGTTTTAATAATACAAACCGCGTCATGTTGAAAAACAGGCGCGGTTTTAGTTTTTTTGTGGTTCAATCTACCAACTTTTTCATCAACTTTGTAGGAGTGACAACACAGAAACGATACCGGCACTACCGTTTCAGAACAACCGAGTTATGAAACGAACATGTTACTCCACAACATCCAAGAAAATAAAAATATTGCAACATGGAACCGAAGGTCAACGACTAACGGGAGTTAAATCCATACTTCCTTAGATGAAAAAATTATTATCGTATGAAAAAGACACTAACAAAAATATCCTATATTACCGGAATATTGGTACTCCTGCTCCTTGCAGCCGTCATCCTCTATTTCTTCAAATTCAGATCCGAAACACAAAAGATGAGTCCCTGCCCCACGCAGCAACTGGCTGATGGCCTCTACTCCATCAACGACACCTTCGTAAACATGTATCTGGTACAGGACGGAGACAACTACATTGCCATCGATGCCGGCAACGATTCTACAGCCATCGTGAAAGGGTTCAGGCAACTGCATATCGATCCGGCAAAAGTGACCGCCGTATTGCTGACGCACACCGATCGGGATCATGTGGCCGCGCTCAACCTGTTCAAAAATGCGGAAGTACGTTTTGCAAAAGAGGAGGAGCAGATGATTAACGGAAAAACCGCCCGGGCAATGGGTATGCACAACAGCATCGGATCGTTGCGCTACACCCTGATAGACGATGGAAATACATTTACCATCGGCACCACCAGCATCAGAGGCATCCTCACACCCGGACATACCCCCGGCTCCATGTGTTACCTCATCAATCACCGCTGGTTATTTACCGGAGATGCGTTAGGCATCCGTCACGACACCATCGTTCCTTTTAACGACTTTTTCAATATGAACACGGCGCAAGCCACTGCGTCAATAGCCAACATTACGTTGTTGCACCGGGTAGAACTCGTTCTGACAGGACATTACGGCTGTAGCAATCTCTTCGACGAAATGGCGGTGGTGTGGAACAACAAACATGCGAAAGCCGCCCGGTCAGTTGACCGGAGATAGAAACGCATCTTCGATATGGTCGATGCGGTAGCCGTTGCGGGTAGGAATGGCCGAAATCACATCGAACCGGGTGGGCATGTCGATATCGAATTGCCGGATATAAGCATCGGTTGCCAATACAATGCGCCGAATCTTGCCCGCAGTAATGGCATCTTCGGGATGTTCGAAGGTCTCTGTCGAACGCGATTTTACCTCAACAACCACCAACCACCCATCCTTTTCAGCCACAATGTCCAACTCGAATTTTTCGAAAAACCAGTTGCGGCGGCGAATGATATAGCCGTTATTGATTAAATATGCGGCAGCCGCATCTTCTCCTTCTTTCCCAAGTTCGTTGTGTCGTGCCATAGTTTCTTTGTAAGCAGTATACAATCAACAATACTCAACAAAATCTGTTTATCCGTTCAATACCGGTGTAAAAAACGGTCGTAAATCTTCGTAAGGGTGCACCAGACAGGTTTGAAAGCCCATACCCGATGCCATTTCAATATTCATCTCTCCATCATCCAGAAAGAGGCACTCTGCCGGCAGGAAGCCGGAATCTTTCAAAACATAGTCGAAAATAGCCGGCTCGGGCTTTGCCAAATGAACCTCATACGAAAAATAGCATTTATCAAAATAATCGTTCCGCGAGTATCCATTCGTATCAAAATTACGACTCATACCGTCATTGACATGAATTACATTCGTATTACTCAGCATAAAAACCTTAAACTGTTTACGCAACGCCAGCAACAGTTGTTTTTTTTCTTCAGGCACATCGAGCAAAAAGGAGGCCCAGGCAACGCGAATCTGTTCGTCGGTAACAGGATACCTGGAATACTTGCGTACTTCGGCATAAAACTCCTGTTCGGTTGCGAGGCCTTTCTCAAACCGCAGAAAAATACCCGCCTGCCGATAGTTACTCACCATTTCCGAAAAATCGCATCCGGTGATGTTATGCAGATTTTCGAGACAACGCTGTTTATCCAGATTTATAAGCACTCCGCCAAAATCAAAAAAGAGCGCTTTGACGGTTGAAAAGTCAATCATTCCTTAAAATTTTTACCATTAGCTATTGCGGAAATCCTCGAAAAAGAATATCTTTGCATCCGCTTTGCAAAAGTAATAAAACTTTTACAATCCCGGGCCTATAGCTCAGTTGGTTAGTAGCACCTGACTCATAATCAGGGGGTCACAGGTTCAAGCCCTGTTGGGCCCACCCCTTAATATCAAGCGCTTACAGAGATTATCTGCAAGCGCTTTTTTATGGTGGAACACCAAAATTGCACTTAACCCGTGCAACCCGATGAAACGGGATGAGATCAGGGGGTTATTCAAATTCCATTTACACCCCGTATTGTGAGGCAATATAACACATCGCAATTCCAAGTGTTATTTACGAATCATCAAACAACAAAGAAGTCCAATTGAGACATACCGCAAAGCATTCTATAAAATGGAGTCAAATGTATTTTTACTTCTTTAAATATTAGAAGTGCTGTATATCATATAAATAGATAATACATGTAGCAAATATGAGCCAATTAAAATATCCGTCACATTGTCTTTTCTATCATTGATTATCAGGCGATTACACACAGCAAACATCACATTTTAAATTAGAAATCTAATGTAAAAACAATTGAATATCAACACATTAAAAACAGCATGTTGCAAATACAAAATATTTGCAATCCCATATAATTCTATTTGCTCCTTAAAGCAGCACGATTTTGCCTGTTTGTACAACCTAAAATCTGTGAACATTGAAGAACATTATACTTCTGAAATTCTTTCAAATCTATTTTGAATCAGTTGCGTGTATTGCCTCTTAAAATCTTTACTCAAAAAACTTGTTTGAATGAATGCAAGCCATTTTTCCTTTACTTTCTCCATCTTCGAAAAAATATTGGCTTGTTGCTTTGCGTCTAGTTTTAGCGTAGTAAATGCATGTTCAAAATCCGTTCGCTTAATCTTCTTCTTTTTGCCATTCAGTGTCAATGCAGTATCTTCGTCATCTGCCGGATTTACTAAAGCAGTTGACAACATATCGTACGCAGGTGCCAGGACGGGCATATTGGAAGAATCATAAATCAAGGAAAAATTTTTAAGATGCATATCTGCATTGCCGGTAAGGAAGGAAAACAAAACAATCTCGCAAAAGTTCACGATATCCAGGCCTGGATTAGTAGAATATTTCAAAATAGCCTTACCTATTTGTTCGTAAGATGCCTGATATTTATGCTCCGTCAGCCGTTCTGTCAACTGACACATATCCTCCATGTGCAACTTTTCAGTCCCCACCCGATCGACACGTTTAGTTATGTAAGCCAACTGACCTGATTTCAATCGAATCAGGGAGTGCGGAACAATATTTATTTTCGCAATTTTTGCCAGATGCATGGTCAAATCCTCCACTTCAGGCATTTCTGGATATGTGACTGTAGGTGGTTTCAATATGTAATCTCCCCACAAACCTACTATTGTAAACCGTTTTGGGTCAGCTTTTCGTTTTCCCCCCGTAAGGTTTAGTGAAAGTTTGGGTTGAACCCCTGTAACAGTTGTTTGGCTTTGAATGATTTTCCATGCAAGATCATTCATTTGACTCTCATCAAACGGCAGCTCCGGAGGTGTAACCACTCCGAATATCTTCTTACAACAAGAGGCATGAAAGTCGACTTCTTGCTCTGATAATGGTTGATAGCAATACAGACATCGCATACTTAAAACCTATTTAGTCTCTGTTTCGAATGGAATAACACTAACAGCACCGATACAATCTTTACAGCAAGCCATAAGCAACCCCATTCTATCACGAGGATCGAGTTTCCAGTTTGTCTCGGCAATATTTAATAGCCAGCCTTCCGGTATCAGACCATCGAAGAAAGGAAAGAGAATCGGACTATCATACCTTTCCGTTCTCAAAGGCAAAGTAAGGCTCACCGCAACCGGATTCTCACTTGCAAGATAATGTTGATCGTACACAAAATGAAATCCCTCTTCGTCTTGCGTCAACCAACCGGCTAAATCATTCTTGTATCGTATTTCAGCTCTTCTCATGCGCTTTCAATTAGAATGTGTCGTTAGCATTAAACTTAACAGGGCCAAGCTCATGGCCGAACAATCGCAGTACCTGATTTACTTTATCCATTCGCAGGGTCGGTTTTCCCTGTTCCAAATCACGCACAAACCGCAGCCCCACCCCGGCTTTTTCAGCCAGTTCGGGTTGAGTCAGCTTTGCATTACTCCTTTTTTGCTTCACAAATTCACTTAAAGTCATAGCTACTTATCATATTTATACCCTATCGGATGCAAATATAGCTATTATTTTCAAATTATATCCTATCGGGTATAAAATAAATAAAAAACCAATAAATTATACCTTACCAGGTATAATATTAAAAGAATACATACCATAATCTTTAACAGTAAAGACTCTGCAAGAGTTCTATTCTATAACAAAACCCACAATGTCTCATTACATAAAAAAGGCTGTCCATATCTGGACAGCCTTGCTATTAATTATTCGTTGCTTCAGCAAATAAAGGTTTCACGCCATGTTGCACTGCATATTCCTGCAAACGATCAATCTCCTTTAAGGGAACATATTCGAGTTTATTCCATTTCCGAAGATGATCCCAAGCATCATGACTCTGACCGTATTTCTTTTTATCCGGTTCATCACCTACTAAAAAGCTATGGCTGCGATCAAATGCATTCATCAACAAAGTTAATTCTCCAACATCCTGTCTGATATTATATACTTGACGTTCAAAATCAATAATCTGGGCAAAAACTTCAATTTCATTTTTACCAACTACATCAATATTTACTGACAAAGGTAGCTCCGGAACCTGCACTGGTGTAATCTGAATATCAGTATTATAAAAGCTTTTTACCTGAGGATAAAATTCCTGTTTTAACTGTTCCAAAGGCTTCGTTTTTTTTGTTGCAATACCAACTGCATCTACATATTTCTTGAACAGGGCATCAAACAAGGGTCTGTTAATAGGTAAATCAATCTGTACTGGAGATGAGAACAATAATAGGTTATTGCTGTATCGACTCATGTATGACAAGTAACTTTCGCTGAATTGCATATTCAGAGCTTCATTCTCCAAGGTAGTTCCTTTCTTTTCTAATTCGCAGGTAATGGCAGACTCTATTTGCCTTATAGTATCCTGCACATATTTGTAAAGAACATTATCTATCAAGGTTTTGACAGTAGTTAGCTTATTCTTTGAATGTTCAAAAAACACGTCTTTCCCAGAAATGGCTAATACACCTATCGTAAGTTTTTCTCCGATCTCCGGCCTTACGGCTACCGATAGTATCGAGTAATGTGATTTCATAAGAAACCTCCTTCAATTAAAGATAAGGGGAATTAATATAATTCAAAAATGTTTCAACAACCCGGGCTTCCCATTCTTGTGTAAAAAGCTCGTTATTCAATTTTTGTTCCAGAACAGAGATATTCTGTGACCAATCGGGAGGAATGTGGTTTATAATTTCATGAATCTGTCGCTTACATTCGAGTGTGCAAAGATAGAAATATTCTTTCAGTTTTCGCACATACTCTTTATTAAAATCTTGTGAACCAAATAATTTATCAAACAATCGTGTATCTACAAGACTCTCATTCTCCGTCAAAAGACACATCTTCGAGTCAAAAGTCCGGCCATTGAAAATCATACCGTGGTCAATAGGTCTGAATTGATAACCGCTCGTTACATCGATCAGCAAATTCGGATTATTAAAGTTCCTGTCTTCGTTTGCAATCCACAAATCAAAAAGAGAGATTTTGAGCAACTGATCTCTATTTTCCACATATCCGTTGAACTTTTTCAGATCTGGTTCATCCGTAAAAGAGTTTAGTTCCACAAATGCCCGGTTATATTTTGAACCGAAAGCCGTTTTCTCAATCCAAACTTTTGGAATACCCACATCTTTTACATGTTCGTAATCAATCTGTATAAATGCAAAATCGGGCACGGGCAGTTGCCACAGTTGCAGAAACGATGCTGCAATATACTCACCCAGCAAGGTCATACAATTGCTTCCAATCGCATATTTACAAACATAGTCATTCATATCATTGCACAGTAGCAGCACCGGATGGTCGCCAGTTTCGTATTGCTTTTGTGCAGTTTGTATACTAGCAAGTAGTTCCATATCAACTTAATTTACAACAGGCAACGACACACTTAGTTTATAGAACTTATTGAATGCTTTGATCCTAGCAGCTTCTTTAATCAAATCAATTCCTTCAAAACCTTTCACTTCTTTATCCTTTTCTTCATCTTCCGATTCGATTAATTGCTCTTCCTTATCCGGATAAATAATAAGACAATGCGGAACAAAATCCTCATTCCAATCATCTCCGTGCAACCGTTTTAAAATCTTTTCATCACGAGCATATCCGCTTATTTGACGCACATCATCAATTATCCCCTTGTTTCCATCACCATAATGTGGTTTATACTTGGTATCTATAATCAGGTTCTGATCTTTCTTGACAAAATCAACCGCTGTACCTCCATACCCCGGTACCTGAAATTCTATTTTATCTCCATAAGCACGATGCAATAAACTATATACATACACTTCATACAGCCGGGACATATCCATCCAGAATGCGGGTACTTTTTGGGAGCTGCTGCTAACAGCATGAATAGAGTAACTAAACCGACGGAGTATCTGCTTGGCTAACTTTACAGCCTCAGTATGTTCCCGATACAGCTTATTGTTTGTAATTGTCCGAATCTGACTTAACTCTATCTCATCACTCACCATTTCAAAGTGCGATAAACTGGCATTCAACTCACAGCGTAAACGGTTCATGGCATTTAAATCTGCATGTTGTGACAAATATCGTTCTACAAACAATAAGGCTTTTTTTAACAATCGGTTTTCCGGATGATCTATTGTATATTCTTGAAAGCGACAATAAATTCTGTCCAGCCGTTGCGGGATTATGTTCTTCTGTATGTTCTTCGATATTTGAATATGTCCTTTTACTTTGGAGTTTAGGTTTTCCTCCTGTAACACATAGTCTTTCTTTAAGCCCCGCTTCAGTAGCCGTTTCACGGTTGATAAAAAATGGATAATCAGCAATGGCGTTACGTCATCTTTCAATCCATCGTGAGTTATTTCCTTTTTATCAAAGTCAATACCATAGAACAGCGAGAAATAATCCGATGGCAATTCGAAATCCAGTGCACACAAAAACATCTTCATATAGTCGATGTTTTCCATTTTCGGTGTAACTACAATTGGCAAATCATCCGACAACCAGTCTGCACCAATATAATAACTGGCTTTATAGTCAGGAGTAATCCCTAAGAACCTGGGAACTTGCAGATAAGCTGTTTCTACAAACTCAATTCCTAAGCTTTGAACAAAAGTTTTGGCCTCACCTTCTATTTCCTGATGCTCCTTTAGTTGGATGATACCAATGTTTCCCGCCATGAATTTCCAAGGGTTTTGCGTTCATCTTCACTCAAATTAATTATCCCATCTTTTTCATATTCACGAATCAATGGAATAATTTCATACTCCAGTTTTATCCGAAGTTCATCGATATCTTTAGCCATAAAGTAGCTATGCCCTACCATTAGATCTTCAATATCTAAATCAGACAACTTTTTATCTTCTAAGAACTTGCAAATTGTATTGAATAATTCAATGGTTTTTGTTTCTAATTCTTGACTATTTTCAATTTTACTATAGTATGATTTTATCGCTTCCTTATCCGATTTGAGTGTATAGAATGCAAATCGTCTTCTTACGGCATAATCAATATGACCGACACTGCGGTCAGTTGTATTCATAGTACCAATTATATATAAATTGGATGGAACTTCAAATGGCTCTTTTGAATAAGGTAATGTAACTTTTAAGCGATGATCACCTCCACTTCTTTTGTCTGCTTCTAAAAGTGTAATTAGCTCACCGAAAAGTTTAGAAATATTACCTCTGTTTATTTCATCAATAATAAGCACATAATTTTTTGGTTCATCATTCTCTCTATATTCAGGAGAAATTTTTAGATATTCATAAATCGAATAGATATACGGAAAGTTCGTCTTCGCTTTAATACCTGAAGTATGAAATAGTCTGATATTATCAATTAAAACATGATACCAGGGATCTTCTTTTGTTGTGTTAAATGGCTGAGACCAAAAATACTCTGGTCTGCTTTCATCATACATCAAATAAAATGAAGCACCTGTCCTGGTTTTAAGTTCCAAGTATCTACTGGGTGATTTCTGAAGTTCCAGACATTCTTTCTTTAAAGCCTCAATCTTGTTGTCAAGACTTAGTTCATTATTAGCTGTAACTTTATTTTGTGCTTTTTGACATATTCTTTTAAAGATGCCATCTTCGATATTATATATTACACTTTTATCAATCAACTCCGGTTTCAATCCTTCCACAAAATCCTCATAATCCATGGACTGATGAAAAGTAGTAAAGAATATCTGCTTATTGACCAACTCATTATATT
>CAZFTY010000051.1:0-9566 GCA_964521835.1 uncultured Microbacter sp. | reverse complement strand
GTTATCTGTTTTAGAAAGAAAATTGTCCAACTCGCTTTGTAGTTCACGGAGTAGTTGATTTTCTGTAGGCAAATAGAGCTGATATGTGCTGGCCAGCAAGGTCTTATTATCCTCTGGCAATGAATATTTGACTACACTATCATTTTTATCGGCACACAATAGAAGGCCAATAGTTTGATTTTCGTGAGGTAATCGTTCTGTCCGGTCATAATAGTTGACATACATCTGTAATTGACCCAAGTCCTGATGCGTGAGTTTGCCAATCTTGAGCTCAATTAATACAAAGCACTGTATGAGTCGGTTGTAAAAGACCAAATCGATAAAGAAATCATCCCCGTCGATATGAATGCGTTTTTGTCGGGCAACAAAAGCAAATCCGTTGCCAAGTTCCAGAATAAATTCCTGTAGATGATTGATAATAGACTGCTCCAGATCTTTTTCGTAATATGCCGCATTCGGTTTGAGCCCTACAAACTCAAGAACCATCGGATCTTTGATAATTTCGGCAGGATGTGAAGGTTGTTTTTCTTTTTTGGCTATAGCAAGGATACTTTCCTTATCATTACTAATCAACAGTCGTTCGTACAAACTGCTGTTAATCTGTCTTTCCAACTGGCGCGAAGTCCAGTTATTCTTGACCGTTTCGGCAATATAAAATTCCCGTTTATGCTCATCTTCAATCGGCAGCAACAGTTTATATTGAGTCCAGTTCAATTGCGTCCGCAGTGCAGACGGAATTGGGAATAGCCGATAAAACTGGCGACATCTTTCCAACTGACGATATCCAAATCCGCTTCCGAATTCGGGCTGCAACTGCTCGGAAAGGTATTTAATAAGGTAAGAACCGTAGTCGGCTCGCTCTTTTCCTTGCTGTTCTTCTTGAAAAATTCGTTTACCAATATGCCAGTACATAAGCGTCCGCTCCCAGTTTACAGAACGGATAGCAGTCTCTCTTGCCTTCAGAATGATATCCTTAACTTCGGATAAAAGAGAATGATCTGAAACAAACGGTAACATATTGATTATATGCTGCTTATTAATAAAAAAACGGCAACCGGTACATTTTTCCCGATTGCCGTCGCAAAATGTACGGTTATAAATTACTTACCTCCTTTAGCCTCGATGCTCAGTGTAGCATGAGGAACGGCACGAAGGCGTTCTTTCGGAATAAGTTTGCCGGTTTCGCGGCAAATTCCGTAAGTTTTATTTTCGATGCGAACCAAAGCGGCTTGCAAGTGTTGTATAAACTTCATCTGGCGCTGAGCAAGGCGTCCGGCTTCTTCTTTCGACAAAGTTGAAGCTCCTTCTTCCAACACCTTGAATGTGGGAGAAGTATCGGTGGTGTCATTTCCGTCCATATTGGTCAGGCTCAGCTTCAGCAGTTCATAATCGTGTTCTGCTTTTCCGAGTTTGTCCATAATAATGGCGCGGAATTCCTCCAGCTCTGCATCTGAATAGCGTGTTTTTTCTGCCATTGCAAATAAATTTTAGGGCGTTTTTAAGAGAGCACTAAATTATAGATTCTATAAGAGATTACAATGCGCTTTTTGTTTTTTTTAGATTAAGCCTTGTTTACTCCTATTTTTACCACAAATTCTTCAAAATCCAGTTCTACAGCATCTTCCACTTTGTCGTGCAATGTAATTGAGTTAGCCAGTGTTTGAGTTGCAATATATTGATTAAAATCAGCAATTGCATCATTAATTTCGGCTTGTTTCTCAATTTTCACTACAATGCGGTCGGTTATTTCATAACCATTTGATTTACGGATATTTTGAATACGATTCACAAATTCACGGGCAATCCCTTCCTTGCGCAAATCGGCGGTGAGGGTGATGTCGAGCGCTACGGTAAGACTACCATCGTTGGCAACCGACCAGCCCGGAATATCTTCAGAAATGACCTCTACATCAGCTAATTCAACTGTCGCATCCTGCCCCTCGATAGTAAAGGTAAACTTGCCTTCCTGTTCCAGTGCTGTAATATCTTCCTGCGACATCGACGTTGTTGCTGCAGCCAGCAGTTTCATGATCTTACCGAATTTCGGGCCGAGCTTTTTGAAATCGGGTTTGATACGTTTCACCAGAATGCCGGAGGTGTTGTCGACAAAATTGATCTCTTTCACGTTGACTTCGTTCAAAATCAATGCTTTTACCGCTTCGATATTTTCACGTACCGTCTGGTCTTTCACCGGCAACATGATCTTCGACAGTGGCTGACGCACTTTGATATTCTCCTTTTTTCGCAACGAAAGCACCATCGACGAGATTTCCTGAGCCAGCTGCATCCGTTCTTCCAGCGTCTTATCTACCAGTTCGGCGCGATAGGTCGGGAAGTCGGCTAAGTGAACCGAAACGTCGTTACCCTTGCCGGTTGCTTTGATGAGGTCGTTGTACAATTTATCCGCATAGAACGGAGAAATAGGAGCCATCAGGCGGGCAACCGTTTCGAGGCAGGTATAAAGCGTTTGATATGCCGAAATTTTGTCGGTATCGTATTCACCACCCCAGAAACGTTTACGGTTGAGACGCACGTACCAGTTACTCAGGTGATCGTTCACGAAATCGGAGATGGCACGGCCGGCGCGGGTCGGTTCGTAGGTGTTGTAATATTCGTCCACATCTTTCACCAAGGTGTTGAGCAGCGAAAGAATCCAGCGGTCGATTTCGGGACGCTGGTCAAGCGTAACCTCCTCTTCGGCATACGAGAAACCGTCGACGTTGGCATACAAAGCAAAGAACGAATAGGTGTTGTAAAGCGTTCCGAAGAATTTACGACGCACCTCTTCGATACCATCCACGTCAAATTTCAGGTTGTCCCAGGGCGAAGCATTGGTCATCATGTACCAGCGCAACGGATCGGAACCATATTTTTCGATGGTCGAGAACGGATCGACAGCATTGCCAAGCCGTTTCGACATTTTATTGCCATTCTTATCGAGCACCAAACCAGTAGAAACCACATTTTTGAAGGCCACCGAACCTTTCACCATCGTACTGATGGCATGGAGGGTAAAGAACCACCCGCGGGTCTGGTCGACACCTTCGGAGATAAAGTTTGCCGGGTAATTCGAGCCCGATTCCACCAGCTCTTTATTTTCGAACGGATAATGCAGCTGTGCAAAAGGCATTGCTCCCGAGTCGAACCAAACGTCGATCAGATCGCTTTCGCGCTTCATCGGTTTGCCACTTTCGGAAACCAAGATAATGCCATCAACATAGGGACGGTGCAAATCGATATTTTCTACGGCATAATTTTCGGCCGTGTAAACGCCCGGTTTGAAATTCTTGTACGGATTTTCGGTCATGAAACCAGCAGCGATCGATTTTTCAATCTCTTCGATCAGTTCGGCAACCGAACCGATACATTTCTCTTCCGAACCATCTTCGGTGCGCCAGATAGGCAGCGGAGTTCCCCAGTAACGCGAACGCGAAAGGTTCCAATCGTTGAGGTTTTCGAGCCACTTGCCGAAACGCCCCGAACCGGTAGAGACCGGTTTCCAGTTGATCGTGTTGTTGAGCTCGATCATCTTATCGCGGGCTGCCGTCGAGCGGATAAACCAGCTGTCGAGCGGATAGTAGAGCACCGGCTTGTCGGTACGCCAGCAGTGTGGATAGTTGTGCACATGCTTTTCTATTTTGAAGACAAGCCCTTGTTGCTTCAGCATCATGCAGATAGCTATGTCGAGCGTTTCGTCTTTATCGGTCAAGGTATCGTCGTACGCGTTTTTCACGTAACGTCCGGCATATTCGCCATACGCCTTGGCATCAATATTTGCGGCGACATAAGCCGGATCGAGATCTTCGAGCTTGAAGAATTTTCCGGTCAGATCCACCATCGGACGCTGATTGCCGTCTTTGTCGATCAGCAACATCGGAGGAATACCGTTGGTTTTGGCCACACGGTCGTCATCCGCACCGAAAGTAGGCGCGATATGCACGATACCGGTACCGTCTTCGGTGGTTACGAAATCGCCGGTGATGACACGGAAAGCACCTTCGCCCGGATTTACCCAGGGAATCAGTTGTTCGTACTCCATGCCGGCCAGATCGTTTCCTTTCATTTTTGCCAACACTTCGTATTCGTTTTTGCCCATTACCGCACCAAGCAAGCTTTCTGCAAGAATGTATTTGCATTCCTGTTTTGAGTAAGGATTGGTCGATTTTACGATAACATAATCAATATTCGGGCCAACACAAAGAGCAGTGTTTGATGGCAATGTCCAAGGTGTGGTGGTCCATGCAAGGAAAAAGACCTCTCCCCAACCCTCTCCCAAGGAGAGGGAGTTAGCTTGCAAAATTTTATTGAGACGGGCATAATTTTTTTCACCGACGGTTTCCCCTCCTTGGGAGGGGGCAAGGGGGAGGTGGAATTGTGCCACACAAGTGGTATCCTTCACATCGCGGTAGCAACCCGGTTGGTTCAACTCGTGGGTGCTCAATCCGGTACCGGCAGCAGGAGAATATGGCTGAATGGTATAGCCTTTGTAGAGGTAATTGTTTTTATAGAGCTCTTTCAACAGCCACCACAGCGTTTCAATATAACGGTTGTCGTAGGTGATGTAAGGGTTGTTCATATCCACCCAGTAGCCCATTTTGCGGGTCAAATCTTCCCACTCTTTGGTGAATTTCATCACATCCTTGCGGCAAGCTGCGTTGTACTCGTCCACACTGATTTTTTTGCCAATATCTTCTTTGGTAATTCCCAGCCGTTTTTCCACACCCAGTTCCACCGGAAGTCCGTGCGTATCCCATCCGGCCTTGCGATTCACGAGGAAGCCTTTCATCGTTTTGTAACGACAAAAAATATCCTTGATGGTACGCGCCATCACGTGGTGGATGCCCGGCATCCCGTTGGCAGAAGGAGGTCCTTCGTAGAAAATAAAGCTCGGATGACCTTTGCGGGTTTCGAGACTTTTATGGAAAATATCCTGTTCATCCCACTTCTTCAACACCTCTTTGTTGATTTCTGAAAGATTAAAAGACGAATATTCGGCAAATTTCTTGCTCATAAACAGCTAATTATATTGCGATTAACAATTGTAACACATCACTTAAAAAAACGCCACAAAGTTAGGTATTTTTTGCGAGAATTATGTATGCACAATCAAGATGAATGGATTGATACTGATCGGTTTTACAGTGCATGAATAAAAAAACTATGGATTAGTATTTTAAAAGGGGGGTTCCACCCCTGTAACCCCGACTTTCTTTTTACCTCAAAAGAAATTATATTTTGTGTATCGGTGATTTTCGCTTCGCTTCAATTGCCTTGAAGCAAAAAGAAAACAAAAAATTCAAGGCTATGCCCGCTTCGCTCAAAAAACAGGCGTTCAGAAGCGGGAACCGTCCAAACTTGTTTCCTCCTTACGTCGGAAACTTCAAACAAGGACGATTCTTTCCGCTTCTTCTCTGGTTTTTTAGCTTTCGCTGACCGTTGGTTGGCTCACCGGACAAGGCCGCTCCAAATCTGATATAGCACCATTTGCAACCTAAGATGGAGACTTTGCTAAATTCCACACACAGCCGTTAGCAACTCATCTCACCAGCATTCTTCGCGGCCGAAAGCAGCGTATACGCCCCTTTCACCACAACACGAGCCGATTTCATATCAAATCCCGCCGGAAGCACGATTTCGGTAAAGCCTTTATCTGCGACCCCAATGCCGACCTGCACCATGCGGTATTCCGATACGGGTTTGCCATTCTCCGTTTTGCTTTTTTCAAAGACAAAGATGTAGTGCTTATCGTCAAAGCCCACGACAGCTTCCGACGGCACCGCGGTAACAGCCTCGGTACCTGCTTTCACATCGGCACGAACATACATGCCCGGCATCAGGTTTTTGCATTTTCCGGTTACGCGGGCATACACCTTATAGGTTCTGTCGGCGCCGATTGCTTTCCCGGTCTGGAGCATCTGTGCCCGATGCGGCTCGGCCTCATCGTTGATAAAGAAGCGGATCTCCTGCCCGTCGGATACTTTGGAGGCATCTTTTTCAAAAAGAGTTAACTCCAGCATCAGCTGACTACAATCGACAATTTCGAACATCGGATCGGCCGAAGCGGCATATTTTCCGATGGACACATTGACAGTCTTCACGTAGCCCGAAATCGGAGCGCGCACCGCGATGGCCCGGCTGATATTGTTCTCGTTAAGGCGTGCCGGATTGATACCCACCAATGCCAGCTTTTGTCCGAGCGCGCGCACCTGCGCCCTGAGATTGTTGTATTCGGAGGTGGTTTGCTGCACGCTCTTCTGCGAATAGACATCGTTTTTGTACAGCTCGTTATGTCGTTTGTATTCGGCCTGGGCAAACTCAAGTTTATTCCGCGCTTCGACATAATTTTGCTGAATATCGATAAACTCCTGATTTTCGACAATCGAGAGCACCTGTCCCTTTTGAACCAATTTTCCCGGCATCACGGCGATGCTTTTCACATATCCGCCCAGCGGGGTACAAACCGATGCCGTGCGATCGGGAGCCACCGTCACCATACCACTCACTTTGAGAATGCCACTCAACGGCCGCATCTCCACGGAGCCTAACCCGACACCGGCCACTTTTGCCTGTTCGGCGGTCAACTCTACCCTGTCGGGTCCCATCTCTTCGTGTTTTTCGCCTTCGTGCGTCTCCTTCTTTTTGCCACCACAAGCCGTCAGTACGACAATCAAGATAATTGAAACGAACGACGCGATATTTTTATTCACAATCATACTCTGTTTATTTATTGAATTTTACCTGTTAGTTGTTCTATCTCCACCACCGTTTGGTTGTAACTGTTCAGCGCGTCCAGATAGTTTTGCTTGATGGCAAGCGCGCGACTAAGACTTTGAATATAATCCATATACTCCATAGCCCCTCCCTTGTACGCCGCCGTTGCCTGATCGATAATCAGATCGGCCTCTTTCACCGCCTGCTTTTCGTAAAAATCGATGCTGCCCGCGTATTTTTCATATTCCAGCAACAAATTCCGATAGGATGACTCCAACGAAAGCCGCGTAGCATCGGCATTCGCACGACTGGCCTTTTCGGCTACCCGTGCCGCTTTAATTTTGGCCGACGAAGCGCCGAACCACAACGGGATCGAAATTCCGGCTTTGATACCGCTAAAACGATCGGTCGATCCGTAGATTTTTCCCAACGGGCCCTCCGTTCCGAGCATCGTCTGATTAGTATACCCGAACGAGAGTTCCGGCAATAGTTTGCTCACCTCCAGATTCCGGTTAACAGCCGAGACCGCTGTCTGTTGCTCGGCATATCCCAACGTAGGGTTGGCCTCCAGTCCGGCTTTACCGGTCACCGGCAGATAGTCGATCTTCCGAAGTAGCGTATCGGCAATTTGCATTGTTGACCCCGGTTGCCCGACACCAAGCAGCAGTTGCAATTTATTTACGGCAATATTTCTATCTGCCTGATTTTGCCTGAGCTGGTTTTTGGTCTCCAACGCCTGCGATCGGGCGGTAATCATTTCCAGTCGATTGGTCTCTCCCACCGTAGCACGCAGCTCGGCCGCCTTCATAAAACCGGAATACAAACTATCCTGCCGGAGAAGTAACCCATTCCGGGCATTGAGGTAGACCAATTGCCAATAGAGATGTTTCACCTGCGTGGCAATATCGAGTTGCAGGCTTTTCAGTTGCCACTCGCCGCTTTTCACCTCTTCACCGGTCAGACGGCTCTGGTTGATATAGACCGTTGGAAACGCCATCGACTGGGAAACCGTAAAGCTGTTGTCCTTCCGGTAGGAGTTCATCTGCCCGTACTCTCCTTCCAACGTCGTCTTCGGAATATCCCAGGCAGCACCTTTCTTCGCTTTCAACGCCCCCACTTCGTATTCCGAAGCGCGGATAGAACGGTTATTTTCCAACGCCAGTTGCAGTGCCTGCTTCAGATCGACCATCAACGGTTTCTCTCCGGCTGCCATTGCCGACGACACAACTATCAGCGTCATTATCGCCGTTTCCACCGAACGTTTTTTCAATCTTCCCCAACGAAACCTGCGCGGAGAGGCAAACCATGCATACAATACCGGCAGCACAAACAACGTAAGCAGCGTCGCCGTTATCAGACCGCCAATCACCACCGTGGCAAGGGGTCGCTGTACCTCCGCACCGGCAGAACCCGAGACGGCCATCGGTATAAACCCGAGCGATGCCACCGCAGCGGTCATCAGCACCGGTCGCAGACGGGCATGGAGCCCTTTGAAGATCCGTTCGTGAATATCGGTTATCCCCTCTTTTTCAAGACGGTTGAATTCGGCAATCAACACAATGCCGTTGAGCACCGCCACACCAAACAGGGCGATAAAGCCCACCCCTGCCGAGATCGAAAAGTTCATTCCGCGCAGCCACAGCGCCAACACGCCGCCAATAGCCGCCATCGGCACGGCCGAATAGATAAGCAAAGCCTGTTTCACCGATCGGAAGGTAAAATAGAGCAACAGGAAGATAAGCAGCAACGCTATCGGCACGGCGATGGCCAACCGTTTTTTTGCCGCTTCGAGATTTTGAAACTGCCCGCCATAGTCGAAGTAGTAACCGGTCGGCAGGGAAATCTCCTCTCCGATTTTTTGTTGCACCTCATCGATCACACTCTTCACATCGCGGTCGCGCACATTGAACCCAATGGTGATGCGGCGGCGCGTATCTTCGCGCGACACCTGCGCCGGACCCGACTGAATGGTCACGTTGGCAATCTGGTCGAGGGTAATTTGTCCACCGCCGGGCAGTTGCAGCGAGAGGTTCTTCACATCGTCGAGATTCTGCCGGTAATCTTTGTCAAGGCGCACCACCAGCGGAAAACGTTGTTCGCGATCAAAAACCACACCGGCGCTCGTTCCGGCAAAGGCAGTACGCAAAACCCGGTTGGCTTCACCCACCGACAGACCGTACTGTGCCAGCCGGTCGCGGTCGAGCGACACCTGCACCTGCGCCAGTCCTGTCACCTTCTCCACATTTATATCGCTCACGCCGTCGATACGACTGATAATATGCTCCACCTGATCGGCCTTTTTGGCCAATGTAGGCAGATCGTCACCAAATATTTTAATGGCAATATCCTGTTTCGATCCGGAGAGAAGTTCATTAAACCGCATCTGGATGGGCTGCTGAAACTCGAACTTCACGCCCGCCAACACCGACAGTTTCTCTTCCATCTTCTCCACCAGCTCCTCGCGCGTATCGGCCGATGTCCATTCGCTTTTATCTTTCAGCGTAATAATATAGTCTCCCGTCTCCATCGGCGTAGGGTCGGTAGGAATCTCTCCTGCACCGATCTTACACACCGTATGTTTTATCTCCGGGAAGTTATCGAGCAACAACTTATTGGCCTTCTTCACCACGTCGACCGTATTGCTCAACGAACCACCCTGCAACGTAATGACGCCGGCTGCCAGATCGCCCTCCTCCAACTGCGGAATAAACTCGCCGCCCAACCGGTTGAACAACACCAGACTGGCCACGAACAATAGCACCGAAACGAGTATAACCGCTCGCTTGCGGGCCAGCGCTATGCCAATCAATGGCTGATAAAGGCGATGCAGTTTATCGAGCAACCTATCCGAAACG
>CAZFTY010000050.1:0-9568 GCA_964521835.1 uncultured Microbacter sp. | reverse complement strand
ACCGAAGAAATCAGGAATTTGGATTCTGCATTTTACACTCCCCTATTTTTAGTAGAACATATTCTGTCGCAAACGATCGATAAATTTCTTGATGAAGAAAAATCGGAATGTAAGGTTTTTGACGCTTCAGTCGGATCCGGGATTTTTCTTGTTCAAACATTCAGAAGAATGGTTGAAAGGGAAATAATGTTGACCGGGAAATCGCATCTTTCCAAAGATAGATTGTCCAAAATAGCAACTAAAAATCTGTGGGGAATAGATATAAATCCGGAAGCATTAAAAGTTGCCAGATTTTCTATTTATATAGCTATATTGGACTATGAGGAGCCGAGTTCCATTATGGATGAGTATCATTTTGGTGATTTAAATCTTTATGAAGCTGATGTTTTCGAGTCTGATAAAAATCATGTTTTACATACAATCGTAAAAAATCAGGAATTTGACTTTATATTGGGAAATCCTCCATGGAAAAAAGACAAGTCTCCTAAACACCTGAGTTGGGTAAATGAAAATAATATTTACGGTAAGAAGGTAAAAGGAGAAATGGAAATTGCGCAGGACTTTTTATTAAGAGTTAGAGAGTTTGCAAACGAAAAAACCATTTGTTCCTTGATTGTCTCAAGTCCTATATTCTACACCATATCGTCAACTGCTAAGCAATTCAAACAACAATTTCTTACATCTGTGGACGTAATCAGTATTTTTGATTTATCTCCAGTTCGCCGCTATATTTTTGAAGGAAGAAAAACTGAAATAAATGAAAGAACAGGAAAAAAAACATCCAAACCCATTAGCAATCCCGCATTAGTAATAACTTTTAGAAAGACATCCGGGAATTATAGAGAAAGCCCTATTGAGCATACTTCAGTTAAATCAAATATTTTCACCAAACTTTATAAAGTACTTGTTGTAGAAAAATTTGATAGAAAACGTATTAAACAACATTACTTTATTGACAACTCATGGATGTTTAAAGTAGCTCTCTATGGGAATGCTTTGGATTTTCTTTTGCTAAAGAAAATTGACTGTGAAAGTAAAATTATTGACGCAATAAAGAATCATCCTAAAGGAGCCGGAATCCTAAAAGGAGGATCTGAATACGAGGAATATAATGCCATTACAGACAAACCAGTCTTAGAAAATGAAGACATATTACCTTTCTACACAACCAAAGACAATGCTGAAGAATTAAAAGCTCAAGATTGTCATATTAAAAGTGGAAGAATAACAAATCTATATCAAGGCAATCAGATATTAATCAAGGAACAAGCTAAAGATGAATCTGATTTAGTAATTTCATTTTCAAAAGATTATGTTTTTAGAAAAGGAATTTTTGGCATTTCATCAAAAGACTCTAATGACATTTATAAAATATATGCATACTTAATTTCGGATATTTACACATACTATATATTTATTTCTTCTTGTGCTTGGGGAGTTTCAACCCGTCCTCAAATACGATTTAAAGAAGAATTTTTATCATTCCCCTACGTTGAAGTAAAGAATAAAGAAATTCTAATTCAACTCGTGGAAGATTTCTTATCACCACTAAAAGAATATTACTCGCAGGACTTTCCAATGGGAGAACCTCCCGTTAATATAGAAGCTAAACAGGCTATAAATAATATTATTAATGAGGCTTATGGAATAAAGGATGATGGATATGAAAAAGATATTATTGATTACGTTCTGAATGTTTCCAGATACCAGTTTCAGGAAAGCAAACAGGATAGAATTACACGTAAAATATCAAACAACGAGACAGTGCTTCCTGATTACGTGAATGTGTTCTTTTCCGAATTGGAATCCATTTACTCTGACGAATATATCGTTGCGGAAATATATCATCTGAATCATTTTATCGCAATAAATTTTGTCTTTACTGAGATAGAACCAAAGAGTAAAATTGTTTGGATCAACGACAAGACTGATGAAAAACAAATACTGGTGAAAATAGCCAAAACGAGTTCTATTTCTGAAATATCGAAAGAAATATTTATCCAAAAAGACGTTAAAGGCTTTGAGCAGGACTCTTTCTATATCATAAAACCAAACGAGTACAAATGTTGGCATCGGGCAATGGCATGGTATGATGTTTCAGAAATTAAGTCCATGATTGAGGATGATGAAATAAACCTACTTAATGAGCTTGCCAATGTCTGATAGTTTACGTCAATTTAATCTGAAAAGGAAACACAGCATAGTTGAACATAGTCTCAGAACAATTCTATGTTATGTCATTGATAATTACAAATTATTAGTTGCAGACGGGACTAAGTATGATTTATCAAAAATAAAAGAAACAAGCACTTATAAGATTGAAGATTATTTATCCAATGAACTTGTTGATAATTATCTTAAAATAAATATGCATCTGATCAACAACTCCCAGTTGAGCAAAATTATCATTACGAAGCAATCCGAAGAGCAATACCAAGATGTAATAGATAAAAAAAATAAACCTGATAAGATAGATATTTATATCACCAATCTGAACTTAGGCAGATTCCTTGAAGACAACCCAGTTCAACCTTATTTTGCGATAGAATGTAAACGAATTCGCAAACGAAGTTGTATAAAAGAATATGTTTCAGACATCCGAAAATTTTGCAATAGAGAATACAGATTAACCCGTCTTCCAATCGAAGGACAAATAGCATTTATTGAAAATCCAGGATATAACTCAGAATACGTTTCCACAGAAATAAATAAAGAGCTGAAATTGCAAAACGATATTACTACTAAGAAATATCTGGATAGAGAATTACTACATCCCGAGTTCAATGATAGCTACCATTCTGTTCATGTGAAAAATTTTGCTCCCAATAATCCATTTTCAATCTATCATTTACTATTTAATTATCAAGCTCTACTTGTTTAAGACGAGCATTTTTTTATGTTTGCCTTGCTAATCAAGTTGGGCAAACAAGAATTCTGCACACAGGTTATTATCTCCATACAACATGCGGTGGAGCAAACTTGAAATACAAGCCCCCCGCTCCGGAAGGACGGAATTACGATGTAAATGCCGGTTTGTACACATCCCATTGAAACACTTATATTTTGTTCCTTAATAAAAATTCACCCATGAAAAAACTCACATTACTTTGTCTGGCCGGCATGCTCTGTTCGGCACTGGCATCGGGTCAGGTGCCTTCACTCAGCGATTTCAAAACGGAACCGGTTACCGTGACTACCGGCTATTCGCTGAAATTCCATTCGGCCATTCTTAATGAAGATCGTACCATCAATATCTCTCTGCCGGAGGGCTACGAGAAGAGCACGAAGAAATACCCGGTGCTCTACATGCTCGATGCGCAGTGGAACTTCAACCACACGGTGCAAAACCTCGGCTGGCTCTCCAATTCCGACATCAAGAGCATCCCGCAAACCATTGTGGTGGGCATCGTAACCGGCGGCGACAGGCGCGAACACGATCTCACCCCTACACCGGGCGATAGCCATAAGGGAGGCGGTGGTGACAGCCTCTACCGCTTCATCAAAGAAGAGCTGATTCCTTTTGTAGAAAAGAACTACCGTACCTACAACTACCGGCTGCTGGGTGGAGTGTCGTACGGAGGTCTGTTTGTGATGAACGCCTTTGTCAACGATCCGCTCTATTTCAACGCATACCTCTCTCTTAGTCCGAGCATGTGGTGGGACAACAAGATCATTCTGAACAAAACAAACGCTCTGCTCGCCAAAACGCCAGAACTACCCACACGACTCTACCTTACCATGGCCAACGAAGGAGTATCGATGGGTGTCGATTCGCTGGACGCGCTACTAAAGAAGTATGCGCCCAAAAACTTTGCCTGGAAATTCGACAAACACCCCGACGAGGTACACAACACAATCCACTTCAAAGGCATCTGGGACGGGATAAAGTTCCTGCTGGCCGACTGGCACTACCCCTTTATCGATTTCGGTACAAAGGAAAAACCGTTCACTGTTCCCGATGCAACGGGGTCCGCATCAGCAGCTCCTAAAGCTATAAAGCTACCGGCTACGGCTCTTGCCGGTTGCAGCGGTCTCTATCAGGATTCGTTCGGCAGGCTGCTGTCGCTAACCAAAGCCGACAACTCGCTGCAACTGTCGTGCGAGCAACTGTCGCCGCTTTCGCTCTACCCCGAAGCGCCAAACCGTTTCTTTCTTCCGGCCAATACTGCGCTTGAGGAGCTCCATTTGAAAAATGCACTGATACGGTTCGACTTTCCGAAAAATGACTCACTGGTGGTAACCACAAACGGGAAAATCGAGTGTACGGCAAAAAAGCTGACGCATGCTCCGCTTGTAACGTTATCCGACGAGGCTTTACAACAGTTTGTGGGAAGCTATACCTCTTCGGTAGCCAATAACAATTTCCGAATTGCGAAGAAAGAGCGTACATTGATGCTTTACGTCGACACCACCCCTTTCTCGTTGTATACGATGAGTGCCAACAAACTCTTTGTTTTTGTCAACGGCATGGGATTGGAGCTGGAGTTTGTGAAAGACGCGTCGAACAACACCTCCAAAGTCAATATCACCAAAGACGGCAAAGTGATGATGGAGGCGAAGAAGACGAATTGAACCTGCCGGCCAATATTCGTTGTAGAAATAGCCACCGATATTGTAAAACAATAGTCCGGGAGTAGTATTTTCATCCATCTTTTCGTAGCTTTGTTCATGCTGTAAAATATTCAATCAGGAAAGCATTAAGCAATAAGCAGAAAATATATTCGTTTATTTTTCAATGACCTCTTAATTCACTTAATGTCTTAATGGTTATCTAAACTAAACACCCATACTATAAAACGAACATGTTCTGCCAAACATCCAAGAAAATGATAATGTGACAACATGGAACCGAAGGTCAACGACTAACGGGAGTTAATTCCATACGCCATCTATTTTAAAATTATTATCGTATGAAAATAAAATTTATCGGCGCTGCCCGCGAAGTAACCGGCAGCAAACATTTGATAACTACCAAAGAGGGCAAGAAAATATTGCTCGACTGCGGCATGTTTCAGGGAAAGGGAATGGAGACCGATGCCATGAACCGTAATCTCGGCTTCGACCCGGCAGAGATCGACCACATCATCCTTACCCACGCTCATATCGACCACTCGGGTTTAATCCCCTACATGTACAACAACGGTTTCGAAGGTTCGGTAATCTGCACGAATGCCACCCGCGATCTCTGTGCCATTATGCTGGCCGATAGCGGCCATATTCAGGAACTCGATATAAAATGGTACAACAAGAAGCTGGCGAAAAAAGGACTACCGCCAGTAAAACCGATCTATAACGACATGGATGCCGAAGAGTGTATGAAACTCTTTATCGGTGTGGCTTACGATCGTCGGTTCTATTTCAACGACAAAAAAAGCCACAACGGTATCAATGTAAAGTTTACCAACACCGGACATATGCTGGGAAGCTCGGTGGTGAACCTTGAAATCAAAGAAGGAGATAGGATTATCCGGCTGGCTTATACCGGCGATATAGGTCGTCCGCACAACCATATCATTCAGTCACCCCAGCCGTTTCCTCAATGCGATTTCCTGATTACCGAATCTACCTACGGTGACCGGCTGCATCAACCCGATAAAGAATCGGAAGAGGATCTGTTGCGCATCATCACCGAGACCTGTGTAGACAAAGGAGGCAAGCTTATTATTCCTTCGTTCTCCATCGGGCGTACGCAAGAGATTATATTTGTACTCAACAATCTATACAACGCCGGCAAACTGCCGCTGATCGATATATTTGTCGATAGTCCGCTTTCGGTCAACGCCACCGACGTATTCCGGATGCATACCGAGTGTATGAACGATCATGTAAAAGAGGTGCTGAAATACGATCCCGATCCGTTCGGGTTCAATACGCTGCACTATATCAAGAATGTGGACGAGTCGAAAAAACTGAACGATTACAAAAAGCCCTGTGTCATCATCTCTTCCTCGGGCATGATGGAAGCCGGACGAATCAAACATCACGTAGCGAACAATATCTCCGATCCGAACAACACCCTGCTTATTGTTGGTTATTGTTCCCCCACCTCTCTGGGCGCGCGCATTCAGCAACCCGGTTTGAAGGAGATTTCGATATTCGGCGAAATGCATCCGCTCAAAGCGAAGATAGAGAAGATAGAAGCCTTCTCTGGACATGGTGACTACAGCGAAATGAGTAGCTTTTTGAGTTGTCAGGATTCCCATCAGATTAAGAAAACCTTTCTGGTACACGGGGAGTACAAAACCCAGCAATTCTATCGCGAGGTTCTTACCAAAAAGGGCTTTACAAACATTGAAATCCCCGCACCGGGAGAGGAGTTCGAATTGTAGTAAACCGAGAAACTATGAGTTTGTTCAGAGTAATTCTTGCTATTGTTTTTCCACCACTCGCGGTTATCGACAAAGGCTGCGGTAGTTTTCTGATTATTTTTTTACTCACTCTTTGCGGTTGGGTTCGGGAGTAATAGGCGCCTTAATAATACTCAACAAGCGGAAGTAAAGCATTGCATACGTCACAAAAAAAGCCTGCTGCTCAATCGAGCGCAGGCTTTTTTGTATTTTTCAATAGAGACGCTTATTTAATATTCAGTTTCTTTTTAACCAAAGGCAATACATCCACACTTTGATCGGAATGATAGAGGATAGCCTGTACCTGTAAATCAAAAATATAAATAAAGCCATTTTCAAGACCTACATCATTAATCGCTTTTTTGATTTTCTCTACAATCGGTTGAACCAGCTCAGTCTGTTTCTTTTGCAGATCGGTCTGAGCTGTTTGATTCAATGTACTGATACGTTGTTCCATATCAACAATTTCACTCTGACGGGCTTGCAATACAGATTGCGGCATACTATCCTTTTTGTCAACAAATTCTTTTACCTTTTTGTTATACTCTTCGCGCATACCATTCAACTCTTTTTCATAATTAGAAGCAAGATCCTGAAGAGTTTTTTCTATGGTTGCTTTTTCAGGCATTGCATTATACACATCCTGCGTATTGATGTGCCCGAATTTATTCTGGGCAAAAGCCATGATAGGTGCAACGCACAAAACCAGCACAATAATTTTCTTAAGCATAGGTCGATTTTTTAATGTTGAAATTTTTTTCGCAAAAATAGGGATTTATTTTGAATATCCAAGTTTAACTAACACTTCATCGCTAATATCGATTTTCGGCGATGAAAATATGATATTCATTGCCGATGATTTATCGAATACAAGCTGATAACCTTTGTCGTTAGAAACCGTCTGAATGGCATTATACACTTCATCCTGTATCGGTTTCATCAGGCTTTGTCTTTTTTTAAACAACTCTCCTTCCGGTCCAAAATACTGTTTTTTCAGCTCCTGAGCAGCCTTCTCTTTATCAACGATTTCATTCTCACATTTGGTCTTCATTTCAGGAGACATAAACACAACCTCAGTTTGGTATGTTTTATAAAGACTCTGAACGGCTTGCATTTTCGTCTCTACCTCCGACTGCCATTTTTTCGACACCTGATTCAATTGCTCATTTGCCGATTCATAAGCTGGTACATGTTTGAGGATATACTCCATATCAACAATGGCAAACTTTTGGGCGTTGGCAAAACCCACTGTTCCCATCAACAATAGAAATAACGCAACAAGTTTTTTCATAATCGTTTGATTTTAACCCACAAATAAAATTCAAAAATTAAAATTCCTGCCCGATAATGAAGTGGAAGTGGCTTCCACCGTACGTTGAGCTACCGTTCACTTTATCGAAACCATAAGCCCAGTCGATACCCAACAACCCGAACATCGGGAGGAAGATACGAACACCCACCCCGGCCGACCGTTTCAGATCGAATGGACTGAATTCTTTTCCTGTACTCCAGCAGTTTCCTGCATCCAAAAAGGTAAGGGCATAAATATTGGTCGTCTGTTCCAGCAATAACGGATACCGCAGCTCTACTCCGACCCGCGTATAAACATAACCGATCTGCGCACTTTGCAGCGTACCATTTTTGTAATAAGAGGCCGTTGGTGTAAGAGACCCGTTCTCATATCCACGCAAACCGATAGTTTCCGTTCCGTAGGTAGTATAACCCGTCATACCGTCACCACCCATGTAGAATGTTTCAAACGGAGAACGTTTGTATTTGTTGTAGTGACCCAGAAATCCGTATTCGCTTCTTCCCATCAACACGAAAGTCTTGTTCGAGCTTGACAGAGGAATGAAAAATTTACTCTTAAATTTGAGCTTATAAAACTCTACCCATCTGTAGCGATCCTGATCGGTCATGGATGCCGAATAGTCTTTGCCATCGAATGCCGAATAGGGAGGTGTAAACTGACCCGACAAGGTAAATGTCGATCCGCTACGGGTGTAAATCGGGTTATCTGTAGAGTTTCTACTCAGAATAACATTCACACTTGCTAAATTAGCCGTACCGTCAGACATCAGGAAGTAGCTCCAGTTTTTCAACGAATATCGTTGATACTCCAAGCCCAGATTCAACTGGAAATAATCGTCGGGCCACTGGAGACGCTTGCCCCAACTGGCCGAAAGGCCAAAGGTATGGATATATTTATCAGGGTCGGCCTCATACGCATAATTATTGCCATAGCCGCCATAACTGCTACCATAACCGCTGCCATAATACGAGTTATAATAATTATTATTCAAATAACTGGAATAGCGACTACTAACCCCTGTCTGTATCGAATAATAGGCCGAGAGAGACAATGAATTCGGTCGTTTACCACCCAACCATGGTTCCATGAACGAAACGCTGTATGACTGATAGTAACTACCATTTGTTTGTCCTGAGATTGAGAACGTTTGGCCTTCACCTTCGGGCACAAAACGATATGTAGAGGGTTTGAAAAGATTCTGGATTGCAAAATTGCTAAACTTCAACCCGAGACTTCCTACAACACCGGTCTGCCCCCAACCTGCAGAGAATTCTATCTGGTCGTTCGACTTGGAAACCAGGGGCCAGCTGATGTCAACATTTCCCTCTTCAGGATTTGGCTGCACATCCGGAATCAATTTTTCCTGTTCAAAATTACCCAACTGCGCCAACTCACGCATCGTACGCATCAAATCGGCTTCACTGTAATATTGTCCCGGAACGACATACATTTCACGACGAATCACATGTTCGTACACATGAGTGTTCCCGCTAATTTTCACGTCATTAATCGTAGCCGGTTTTCCTTCCCCGATACGCATTTCAAAGTCGATAGAGTCATTGGAGGTATTTACTTCCACCGGATCGACAGACATAAAAAGATATCCTTTGTTTTTATAATACTTGGCTATTGCATCGTCATCCGTATTCAACCGTTTATTCAGCTGTTTGGCATTATAGGTTTCACCCTTCTTCAATCCCAATACCAGACTCAGATAATCGCTCGGGTAGATCGTATTTCCGACCCACGAAATATTGCGGATATAATATTTTTTTCCTTCGTCCACTTTCAGGTAGACATTGACACTACGATCATCAAATCGCGCAACGCTATCCCACACAACCACCGCGTCACGAAAACCTTTCTCATTATATCGCTCTACAATAAGGTTCTTATCGGCGGCAAAGTT
>CAZFTY010000049.1:0-9698 GCA_964521835.1 uncultured Microbacter sp. | reverse complement strand
GGTTTCTGATGAGAGCCCGCCAAGAGACTCCTGTTTACGGCACTTTTCTGGGAGGTGATTCCATCTATGCCTCCAGCCTGCCCGGTAACGCCATCATTGTGATGGGGAACGAAGGCAATGGAATATCGGAAAAAGTGGCCGACTGCATCGAGAACAGACTGGAGATTCCCTCATTTTCCAACGGAACCGAGACATCCGAATCGTTGAATGTGGCCGTGGCAACCGCGATTGTATGTTCCGAATTCCGGCGGAGATCACTCACTGCCGAATAAACGGCGCAAAACATTGTTACTTACCGTTATGACTAAAGATAAAATTCTATGGACTGACGACGAGATTGATCTGCTACGGGGCTACGTCCTCTTTCTTGAAGAGAAAGGGTATGAAGTATCTACAGCCACCAATGGCCGCGACGCAGTAGAAATGTGCCAACAACAACACTTTGACATCATCTTTCTCGACGAAAACATGCCGGGGCAGAGCGGGCTCGAAACCCTGAGCATTATCAAGGAGATCGATCCTTCGGTGCCGGTGGTGATGATTACCAAAAGCGAAGAGGAGAATATTATGGAGATGGCCATTGGCAATAAAATTGCAGATTACCTGACCAAACCGGTCAATCCCAGCCAGATTCTGCTAACACTCAAAAAAAATCTCCACAAAAGAGAAATCATCTCCGAACAGACCACCTCTGCCTACCGATCCGACTTCAACAAACTCGGAATGCAGATCAACGACTCGTTTTCATACGCCGACTGGGCCGAGGTGTACCGGCGATTGGTTTACTGGGAACTGGAGCTGAGCGAAGCCGAAAACAGCATGGACGAGTTGCTATTGATGCAAAAAACCGAAGCGAATGCCGCCTTTGCCAAATTCATCAAACGTAATTATGGTAAATGGTTTGAAGATCCGGAGAACCGTCCGCTGATCAGTCCCGACCTGTTTAAGAAGCGCATTTTTCCGCTACTCGATCAGGGCGAAAAAGTGTTTCTGGTTTTGATCGACAATTTTCGTTTCGACCAGTGGCGGCTTATCAAGGAGCTCTTGTCCGAATTTTTCTCATTCGATCAGGAGGAGTTGTATTACAGCATACTTCCCACCTCCACGCAATATGCCCGCAACGCTATCTTTTCGGGCCTCATGCCACTGCAAATCAGCCAGATGTTTCCGGAACTCTGGGTGAGCGAAGAAGACGAAGAACACAAGAACATTCACGAAGAGGAGCTACTGAAAAGCCAGATCGATCGTTTCCGCAAAAAATACAGCTTCTCGTTCCACAAAATATTCGACACGGCAACCGGAGAGAAATTGGTCGCGAAAGTGCCCCAACTGTCATCCAATCAGCTAAACGTCTGCATTCTCAATTTTGTCGATATGCTCTCGCACGCGCGCACAGAGTCGAAAATGATACGCGAACTGGCACACAGCGAAGAGGCTTACCGCTCGCTTACCCTGTCATGGTTCCGCCACTCATCCACCTACGACCTCTTCAAGGAGCTGGCAAACAATAACTATAAAGTGATTGTAACTACCGATCACGGCACGATTAAGGCAACCAATCCGGTAAAAATCGTAGGCGATCGCAACACAAGCACAAACCTACGGTACAAGGCAGGCAAAAATCTGAGTTACAACCCCAAAGAGGTCTTTGAAATGGTGCAGCCTTCAAAGTACGGATTACCGTCACCCAATGTCAGTACCGCCTATGTGTATTGCACACAAAACGATTTTTTTGCCTATCCCAACAACTACAATCACTATGCCGGTTACTACAAGAATACGTTCCAGCATGGAGGCATTTCGTTGGAGGAGATGTTGATTCCGTTCGTAACCATGAGCCCCAAGAAGTAATTGGCATTTGTTTTCCGAACGAATTACCTTTTTTAAGTGATTTTGAGCTATATTGACGCACACAGAGATAGTTCACTTACATTGTCTCAACAAAAACAATTCGTATATTTGCAGGCAATATTTTAACACCAGCCGAAACGTAGCATCAAACTCCATTCGGTCGGACAGACGATTTTACAGAAAGGCCTTTTAAGCCATCTCAGACATGAAACAACTATTGTTGATCTCCTTTGTTGCATTCGCAAGCCTCTTATTTGCCCAAAGCGGAACCGATCCTGTTTTGATGACAATTAAAGGCACGCCTATCCACAAGTCTGAATTTGAATATCTGTACAATAAAAATAACGCTCAAAACACATTAGATAAAAAGTCACTGGCCGAATACCTCGTCTTGTTTGAAAATTTCAAAATGAAAGTTCTCGAGGCGGAAGCTTTGGGCATGGATACCACCCGGACTTTTTTGGAAGAGCTGGCCGGCTATCGTCGCCAACTAACCCCGGCATACCTTACCGACACGGTAATGCAAAACCGGTTAGTGATTGAGGCTTACGACAGGTTAAAAGAAGATGTCGACGTAAGTCATATTTTAATCCGGGTAGCCCCCGACGCGACACCCGCCGATACGCTGGCCGCCTACAACAAAATAACGGCTATCCGCGACAGGGTGGCAAGAATGCCCCGGACAATTGCGGCCAAATGCGGATTTTTCACCCGGTTGTTCGGCCATTGCAAACAGATAACCATCGAGCCCGAAAATTTCAACGAAGTCGCACGGAAAGAATCGCAAGATCCTTCGGCAGTCGACAATAGCGGGCATCTTGGATTTATCAGCGGTTTTGCAACAATATATCCATTTGAAAGTGTGGCTTACAACACTCCTGTGGGAAAGATAAGCACTCCGGTTCGTACTTCGTACGGTTATCACATCATCAGAGTAGAATCCCGTCGTCCCTCACGTGGTAAATTACAGGTTGCGCATATCATGAAATTTGCGCCCCAAGATAGCAGCGATTCGATTAAAAAAAGGATGAAAACAGTCATCGACAGCCTCTATCGCGA
The DNA here is from genome assembly GCA_964521835.1 of uncultured Microbacter sp. Classification (GTDB taxonomy): domain Bacteria; phylum Bacteroidota; class Bacteroidia; order Bacteroidales; family Paludibacteraceae; genus Microbacter. Next base: position 6,788 of record CAZFTY010000049.1, on the reverse strand, counting down.
GGTAAAAAGCGGAGCCGACTTCGGCACGATGGCTCAAAAAGCATCGGACGACAAAAGTTCGGCTGTCAACGGTGGGGTTTTACCCTGGTTCGGATCGGGAAACATGGTGAAAGAGTTTGAAGAGGCGGCCTTTGCCCTTAAAAAGGGAGAGATCAGCCAACCGGTGCTTTCTCCGTATGGATGGCACATAATCAAATTATTAGACACAAAAACATTAGAACCACTGAACGAAAAACGAGCTGAAATAGAACGCCGTATTCAACGCGACGAGCGGGCCAATTTAATTGCCCAATCGTTTGTCGACAAGTTGAAAGCAGCCTATCAATTCAAAAACAACGAAGGCGCAATAGCTCCGTTTTACACGCTGGCGGAAAAATATACGCTGAAAGACAGTGATTTTGTCAATGCGACGGAACACATGGAAGGAACAATGGCTACGTTTGCCGATCAAACTCTGACACAATGCGACTTTGCCTACTTTCTTAACCATTACCCCGATAGCCGGCAAACCGACAAAAAAACGTTGATAGACGAAAAATACATGCAGTTCGTAAACACGGCGCTTGTCAATTACAAAGACGATCAGCTGGAAAAAGAGTATCCCGATTTTGGCAATTTGATGCGGGAGTACCACGACGGCATTTTGCTGTTCAACATCAGCAACGAGAAGGTGTGGGATAAAGCTACGCGTGACACCAGGGGGCTGGAGGCATTCTTCCGGGCCAACAGGAGAAACTATACCTGGTCGGAACCTCATTTCAAAGGTTTTGTTATTTCGTGCAAAAATGAAGCTACCCGCGCCAAAACCATGGAAATTATCGCCAAAGTTTCTAAAGACTCTATCGAAACAGCGCTTAACGCACGGTTGAACAGAGACACTGTTTGCGTTGCCAAAATTGAAAAGGGGCTGTTTGTTCAGGGCGACAACAAAGCGGTAGACAAATTTGAGTTTAAAACCGGCGATTTTACCCCGTCCAAAGCATTTCCGATTGTTTTCACCTACGGTAAAATGCTCAAAAACGGGCCGGAATCTTACGCAGATGTAATGGGTATACTGACCTCCGACTATCAGACCTATCTGGAAAATCAATGGGTCAGGGAACTTCAGCGGGCATATCCGGTTATTGTCGATCAAAAAACACTCAACACAATAAAAGAAAATTGATTACATGTAATCTCAACACATAAATATGAAGAAAACAACACTAAAACTGGTAATTCTGATGTTTTTGGCAGGCTTCCAACAATTTGCCTCGGCTCAAAATAACATTATCGACGAGGTAATCTGGGTAGTCGGAGAAGAGGCGATTCTCCGTTCGGATGTTGAAAACCAAAAGCTTCAGATGCAATATCAGAACGAAAAGATAGACGGTGATCCCAATTGCGTTATACCGGAACAAATCGCGATTCAGAAATTATACCTGCATCAGGCAAAGCTCGATAGTGTGGTGGTCAGCGAGACCCAGATCAACTCCGCGGTGGAACGCCGAATCAACTATATGATTTCACAGATAGGCACGAAAGAGAAGCTGGAGGAGTATTTCAATAAGCCGCTCGCTCAAATTCGTAACGAATCGTACGAACCGACACGCAACCAGATGCTCGTTGAAGAGATGCAACGAAAACTGATCGGAGACGTTAAAATAACTCCGGCAGAGGTTCGCAAATATTACAAAAGCCTGAACACCGACAGTATTCCGACCGTACCGGCATCGATTGAAGTACAAATTATCACCAACGACCCGGTGATTCCCCAAAGTGAAATAGACCGGGTAAAAGAGAGATTACGTAATTTTGGCGAACGAATCACCTCCGGCGAGTCTCAATTCTCCACGCTGGCACGACTCTATTCAGAAGATCCGGAATCGGCAAAACGGGGCGGCGAGCTCGGATTCATGGGAAGAGGACAGTTACTGCCGGCATTTGCAAATGCAGCATTTGCCCTTACCGATCCCAAAAAAGTATCCCGTGTTGTTGAAACCGAATATGGCTATCACCTCATTCAATTGATCGAGAAACGGGGAGAAATGGGCAATTTCCGCCACATTCTGCTAAAACCACAGGTCTCTTTGGATGCGGAAAATAAAGCTATCCAACGGCTCGACAGCATCGTAACGTTAATTCATGAGGGCAAAATGACATTTGAGGATGCCTGCCGATACTCTTACGATACCGATACGAGAATGAACAACGGCTTGATGACCAATGGCAGAACCGGAGATTCAAAATTTGAATTGCAACAGCTTCCCTCCGAAATTGCCAAAAAAGCGGAGAACATGGGTGTCGGTGAAATATCAAAACCGTTCGTAATGCTCAATCCGAAAACCAATCGTGAAGTGTGTGCCATCATAAAGATTAAGGGTAAGTCTCCCAGCCACAAGGCAAGTATAGCCAATGACTATCAAATTTTGAAGGCGATTGTAGAGGACAAACAAAAGAGCGATATTCTCCATAACTGGATTATCAAAAAGCAGAAAGAGACCTACGTACGCATCGACCCGAAATGGAGCAACTGTACTTTCCAGTATCCGGGATGGGAAAAGAAATAACGTTACATGTTTAAGCTGTGATTCAATGATTACAGCTTAAACATCAAACATTGAACCTGAAATTTTGAAACCTGAATTTTTCAAATCATACAGCAGGCATATCGTACTTTTAGGTGCGTTATGCTTGTTTTTGCATTGGTTAGTTGCCCAACAAACCGATCCTAAAACAGCTTTCCCGTTGCCTAAACACCAAAGGCTACAGAGTGTCGAAGAGTTGCTTAAACCCAAAGAGGACAAAGAGGCGGCTTTCAAAAACACGCAACAGGTGTTGCACCCTACCCCGCAACCCAAAATCGGCAAACACAGTAAATCGGTTATTTTTCTTGAACACGCCGATGTCTGGAGAGGAGACCAGATTCTGTATCCTGATGTGGAAATTATATCGCAAAATGTGCGCTTCCGCCAGGATAACACCTATCTCTATTGCGACAGCGCCTATTTTTACAGTGAGGAAAATTCACTCGATGCCTTTGGCAACGTACACATGATACAGGGAGATACGCTGCATCTGTATGGCGACGTACTCTTTTACGACGGAAACAGCAAACAGGCGCACCTGAAATACAACGTACGGATGGAGAATAAGGGAACCGTTCTGACCACCGATTCCCTGTTGTACGACCGAATCCAAAATGTTGGTTACTATACCACCGGAGGCCGCATCACCAATGGCGACAACGTATTGACCTCGCTCATCGGGCAATACTATCCGGCCATCCATACCGCATTCTTCAAGACTGCCGTCAAGTTGGTAAACCCCGATTTTGTTATGCGATCGGACACCCTGCAATACGACACAAAAAGCGGTGTCGCCACCATTGTGGGACCTACGGAAATTGTTCACCGGAACAAGACAACCATTACCTCCACCCGCGGATGGTACGATACACATACCGATCATTCACAACTACTGAACAGATCCATTGTCCGGAATCCGGATGGCAGGCAACTGACTGCTGACACCATTTTTTACGACAAAAAACTGGGCATCGGCAATGCGTATCATAATGTGGAAATAAACGACACGGCCCAGCAAATAACGCTCTACGGCCATTACGGATATTACGACGACAGCAAGAGTTATGGATTTGTTACCAAACGGGCCAAACTGGTACAACGTTCGCAGGAAGACACCCTCTACATGCACGCCGATACTTTAGCCATGATGAAAGATTCCATATTCAAGAGTGCCAAAGGGTTCCACAACGTCCGCTTCTTCCGGAACGACCTGCAGGGCAAATGCGATTCGCTGTTCTATTCGGATCGCGACTCGGTAATGCGGATGTACGGGTTACCGGTTCTATGGTCGGATGAACAGCAGATATCGGGTGAAGAGATTCATGCCTACTCAAAAAACAGAGAGCTGGAGCATATTCATGTCATCCGTTCCGCGTTTGCCATCCAGCAAAGCGACAGCATCCGTTTCAACCAAATTTCGGGCAGAGACCTGAAAGCCTATATCCACAACCGGGATATTTACAGGATTGACGTGAGTGGAAATGCCGAATCGCTCTATTTTCCACGCGACAAAGACAGCACGCTCATTGGGATGAACACCACTCAAAGCAGCTTTCTGACAATGTTTATCAAAGAGAAGAAGATCGATAAAATTGTGCTGCGACCCCAGTCCAACGGCACGCTCTATCCTCCCGAGAAGACAAAAAAGGATCAGATGTACCTCAAAAGTTACAATTGGCAGGCGGCCATCCGCCCAAAAGATCCGGAGGACATATTTACCGTTACCACTTTCGATAAATCGCAAGCTCAAAGCGGACGACAAAAACAGAAAGGAGTCGTAACCAAGCCTCCAAAAGAAAAAGATAAGAAATAAGAGAACAGACAAAGGGCTAAATGTTATCGACATTTAGCCCTTTGTCTATTTCAACCTCTTGTTTGAATCACCTCTTCTATTACTCCCGGAAAGTGTTCATATTCCAAGGCATGTACCCGGGAAGCCACATCATCGGCCGAATCGGACGGCAACACCGGACAGGTTGCCTGAAACAGAATCTGCCCCTCGTCATAGTGCGCATTCACCAAATGAATGGTAATGCCCGATTCTTTTTCTCCGGCAGCCACTACAGCCTCGTGCACACCACTGCCATACATTCCTTTTCCACCATATTTGGGCAACAGAGCCGGATGAATATTGAGGATATGATCGGGATATGCAGCAATAATATTATCGGGAACCTTAAGCAGAAAACCGGCCAGCACAATCCATGCAATATTGTTCTCTTTGAGTAAATTCAACACCGAATCTCCCTCATCCATCTCTTTTTTTGAGAAAACCACTGCCGGAATCTGCAATTTTCGGGCACGTTCGAGGACGTAAGCATCCGCTTTGTTTGTTAAAATTAATGCTACCGAGACAGATGTACTGGCATTGAAATAGCGAACTATATTTTCGGCATTACTACCTGATCCTGAGGCGAAAATGGCTATCTTAGTCATGTAAGAAAAAGGAATTTTTATGCACATTAAAGTGCGTTTTGTGCAAAAAGCTCTCATTTTTATAAGAAAACGCATGGCTTTTCAAAAAAAAATTCGTTCCTTTGCAGCGCAAATTTATAAAACAAATTTCATTTACAACCAAAAACTTTAAAGTTATGTCAGAAGTTGCAGACAAAGTAAAAGCGATTATCGTTGACAAATTAGGCGTTGACGAATCAGAAGTAACACCACAAGCTAGTTTTACTAACGACTTAGGCGCTGACTCACTCGACACTGTAGAATTGATCATGGAATTCGAAAAAGCCTTTGGCATTACTATTCCCGACGATCAGGCTGAAAAAATTTCGACAGTGGGCGAAGCTATTGCTCATATCGAAAGCGCGCTTTAATAACTCGATAACTCTGTATGGAATTAAAACGAGTAGTAGTAACAGGTCTTGGTGCTATCACTCCGTTAGGCAATTCGGCTCCTGAAACATGGAATAGTCTGATTAACGGTGTGAGTGGCGCAGGACCTATTACTCATTTTGACGCATCACTATTTAAGACTCAATTCGCTTGCGAGGTTAAAAATTTTGACCCGAGCCAACTCTTAGACAGGAAAGAACTACGGAAGTGCGATCGTTACACGCTGTATGCAATTGCTGCGGCCAAAGAGGCGATCGAAAATTGTGGTGTCGATCTTGAAAAAGTAGACAAAAACGAAGTTGGAGTCATTTTTGCAGCCGGCATAGGAGGTATTCAAACTTTCGAACAAGAAATCGGTGGCTATTATGCCAACCCGTCTATTGGTCCTAAGTTTAATCCGTTCTTTATTCCGAAAATGATTTCGGATATTGCAGCCGGTCAGATTTCCATTATTTATGGATTTCACGGGCCCAATTACAGTACGGCTTCGGCATGTGCGTCTTCAACCAATGCCCTCATCGATGCATTCAACTATATCCGTCTCGGCAAAGCAAACATGATTGTTGCCGGTGGCGCCGAAGCAGCTATCACCCCTGGTGGTGTTGGTGGTTTCAACGCCCTGACAGCTTTATCAACCCGAAACGACGATGCTCAGGGAGCTTCACGCCCCTTCAGCAAAAGTCGCGACGGTTTTGTAATGGGCGAAGGAGCCGGTTGTGTCATCGTCGAAGAGTTGGAACACGCATTAGCCCGCGGTGCAAATATTCTTTGCGAAGTGGTTGGTGGTGGAATGTCGGCAGATGCTTACCACCTGACAGCTACCCACCCCGACGGATTGGGAGCCACATTAGTGATGCAAAGAGCATTGAAAGATGCTGAAATGAATCCCGAAGATATTGATTATATCAATGTTCACGGAACATCGACCCCGGTAGGCGACATTTCCGAAGTAAAAGCCATTAAGGGTGTATTCGGAGAACATGCTTACAAACTGAATATCAGCTCCACAAAATCGATGACAGGTCACTTGCTGGGTGCCGCCGGTGCGGTAGAAGCCATGACCAGTATTCTTTCGGTGGTGAATGATATTGTTCCGCCAACCATCAACTTCCACGAAGGCGATGAAGATGAAGAAATTGATTACAAATTGAACTTTACCTTTAACAAAGCCCAAAAGCGCACTGTTCGAGCTGCATTATCGAACACGTTTGGATTTGGCGGTCACAATGCAAGTATTATTGTAAAGAAATTTGCAAAGTAACAGGTGATTATTCAGAAACTCTATAAGAAGATAAGGCTCTTTTCGAGAATTCGTCAAGAGCCTTATCTGTTATTTTATCGGTTAACCGGCTTCGTTCCCGACAATCTCGGCCTCTA
>CAZFTY010000048.1:0-9844 GCA_964521835.1 uncultured Microbacter sp. | reverse complement strand
AAACGGATGATATGGATACTTTGGAGAACTACCTCGCGGTGAAAAATTTGAAGTATAAAACAGTGGATAATCTGGTGACGACGTATGTGAATAATTCCGAACAAATACTCGAAGTACTTTCGGATAATAAACATATAATTAACGATTTGGAAATAACAAAAGGCTCACTAAACGACGTGTTCTTGGCCATCACAGGAAAGGAGATCAGAGAACAATGAGAACGATAGTTGCACTTTTACAAAGAAACCTGCTGAAGCTGATGCGCGACCGGATGAGGTTGTTTATGAACCTGTTTATGTCGTGTTTGTTTCTGTTTATCTTTTCGTTTGTAATGAAAAGCACCGCCGTCGGAGTAGCCAATCCGATGAACTATTTGATCGCCGGTATCATCATCATGACCGTTTTTCAGTCGTCATTGAGTAATTCGATGAATATCCTCGACGATATTTCGAGCGGATTTATGAAGGAGATTTTGGTAGCGCCCATTTCACGCTGGCAAATTGCGATCGGACACATCTTGTCTTCGACTTTAGTGTCGATTATTCAGGGAATGATTATTGTAATTGCGGGGTTGTTTATCGGTTTGCAAATAGATTTTTTACACGCGTTGGAAATGGTACTGGTGATGGTTATCGTAAGTCTCACATTCAGTGCCATGGGTCTCTATCTGGCAACGATAACGCGCGAATCGGGCAATTTTCAACTGCTGGTAACGCTTATCACGTTTCCGCTTACCTTTTTGTCGGGCGCATACATTCCGACAATGGTTCTGCCTAAATTCCTGATTCCGATCGTTTATATCAATCCGCTGACATACACCACGGCGGCTTTTAGATACGTAACGTTGAAAATGGAAGGCTTTTCCACGGTCGAGCTGGTAAAAAGCGGTGTGGCGTTTAATATCCACGGATTTATCATTGCACCCTGGATGAGCTGCTTGTTTATTGTAGCTATCGGAGCTATCTTTTTAGTCCTTTGTGTGCAACAATTCTCCAAAGCCGACTTCTCCAAGGTCAAAACATTTAAGCGTGGCCGACATTAAACAGACACGTTGCTTACAGATACCCCCAGGGCTGTTAAGTTCTGTTTTTTCACCACGGAGAGATGGCTTAATTTTGCCCAACGAACAGCAAAGCGACCTCTAAACACCGTAGGTGTTATCCCCCAATAACGCCGGGATTTATCCCGGTGGGGAGGAAAGTGAAATCACATCACATTACGCTGTAAGCGTTTCCCGATAAACGGGAAACCGCTACGCGGTTCAGGGGATGTATAGATATCCCTGACGTTTACACCCCGATGAATCGGGGCGTTATTATTGGGTTACGCCTCTGGCGTAGAAAATCCGTTTGTTCGCATTCTACCCAAGGCTTTACCATTGGCTAAAATAAACAGGACTTTCAGGCAATTTAGAACTTAACAGCACTGCGGATACCCCTGATGGTGTTGTAAGCCTGCCGGATTGAACCGGGTTACGAAAGACGCTTAGTCCTACGTTTATTCTTATTCAACGACCAGTTCGTCTCCTTTTCGCTATGAAAGGAATCGGACTGGTCGTGTTGTTTTTGTACTTTATGCCGGTTTGCAGACCATTTTACCCCGTTTGCAGATTTTATTTTACCCCATCGTTGAAATCCATCACTTTTGCATAAAAACAGAACATAAACCATTCTTCGATGAAAATAGTACGGAAAATCACCAATGGAGTGTTGTTGATATTGATAGGGTTGTTGCACATGCAATTGGCATTGTCGCCTGATGGTGGCGGAAAACAATTTCAGCAGATGGCCGAAACCTGCTTTTTCAAAGTCAGCAGAGGCATGGATGAATTGCCCATCGTGGCAGGAAAAACAAACAGTGAAATTTTTGCCGCGTTCTGGTTCTTTTATTTTGGTCTGTTGCTTATCCCGTTGGGGTTGCTTGTGCACAGCATCGAGAAAGAGGGGAGGGCTTTACCACACTATTTTACCATAACTTACCTGATCGTTGTTTTGATCGGGTGTTATATGATTCCGAATTCGGGAATGACCTTTATTATGCTTCCTCATGCCGTTTACATGTTGGTTGGTAATGTTGTGAAAAGTAGAAAAACGAGAGCTAAACAGATATCCTGATCGGTATGAATAAGAACAAATTTATCTTCGGACTTCTCTGCATTGCGGCAGCTCTATGCCTTATGTTCGCGTTAATGGGGTATGCCCCTTTCTACGCGCCATCCTATTTCTTTTGGATCGGAGTAATCCTTTCGCTTACAGGCATTGTTTCGTTACTGAAGCCGTTGTCGTTTCTGTTTGTTTTTAATCGCCGTATTGCCGCTGTTGTCGCAAGTTGCGGCGTGTTGTTGATCGTTGCGTCACTTTACTGGCCGGTGCCGACTTACCATGCTTCGGGCAACCGGGAAATAGATGCTCTGTTGCCCGATTACTCTTTTGGAGAATACCACGAGGTGGTGGCCGACGCGTCGCCCGAAGCGGTGAAGCGAGCATTCAAAACAATGGCTGTAAGCGATGTGCCGGTGATTCGTCTTCTTACTAAAATCCGGGGTATTGACGATGAAAAAGCAGTGCGTTATGCCAGTAAGAATACCGAAAGATCGGATACGTTCTCTACGCCCAATTTCAATTTCTTTGTGATCGATTCTACCGAAATGGTGACGGTAATGTTGCTGAATGTCTCTTTGTCCGGTACAGCTCCGCCCGTAAAGACGCTCGAAGCATTCCGGTCATTCCACAAGCCCGGTTATATTAAAGTGGCGATTAATTTCCGGTTTATTCCTCAGCGTAACGGGCAAACCCTTGTATCTACCGAAACACGCAATGAAGCTCTTACCCGGGGAGATGCCTGCATCTTTACCCGCTACTGGCGCGTTATCTATCCCGGTAGTGCCATCATTCGACGGTTGTGGCTTGATGAATTGGCTAAGCGAGCTAAAACATTATAACGGGACAGTATGGATATTTTACTTTTTTTCTGCTCGATTAGCATAGACCTGTTTTCGTACCATATCACCCTGCTGATTGCTTTGTGAAGCTAACCATTTGGAGAGTAAACACAAATGCAAAGCGCAGACATTGAATTTTATCATACAATTAAAACAAACTATTTACAAATGAAAAAGAACCTTATCTTAGTCAGAACAGCTGGCGTAATCACAACGCTTTTCAGCGTATTTCACCTCTCTTTTTATTGGTTGTTTCATTGGAAAGAACGGCTGAGTTGCCTTGATACCGATACCTGGGCCATCTTCCATGCCTTCAACTATGGAATGAACATGATGTTCATCCTCTTTGCTCTGATCTCTCTTTTTATGACGAAAAAGTTGTTGTCGGAGTCGATGGGCAGAGTGATGTTGCTGTTTATGTCATCCATTTATGTAATGCGTATTGTCAGCGAATTCGTGCTATGGAAATGTCAGCAGCCGATGTCGGTAGTAATAATTATTCTATGCTTGCTGCCGGTTGTTTTATATTTACTACCTTTGTTCGGCAGACGTAATAACTTGTCAGATTGAGATATGCATATTATTCTGAAAATCATACTTCATCTGTTCTTCTGGACAGTCTTTTTTCTGCTTTCGGGCGCCAATAGTTTCCGGTTGGCCGAAGGAACCGATTACCTTGTGCAGCACCTGTGGCTCTATCTTTCGGGGGTGTTGTGGGCTGCCAGCGCCTTTTATCTCTTCTACTTTTGTCTCTACAGTTATATTGAAAAACACCGGTTTGTTCGTTACCTCATTTTGTCGTTTCTATCGGTTGTCGGAATCTCGGCTTTGTTTATTGCCTTTTACCGCCTCATTGTGTTTCCGGGTCATTTCGATGAACCGGTATCCTGGAATTTTACCACAACCTTTGGAACCTATGTGATTGCCAGTTGTGGAAGCCTGTTGCGCGGTTTTGTGGTGTGGATCGAATCTGCCGGACAGAAGGAGGAGCTGCTCAAACGCAATCTGCAACTGGAGCTCGATGCATTGCGCTCGCAGGTCAATCCTCATTTTCTGTTCAATACGCTGAATAATATCGATTCTCTGATACGCTCGCAGCCCAATAAAGCCTCGGAGATGATTATTACCCTTTCCGACGTGATGCGCTATATGCTGTATCAAACCAAAGCGCCGACGGTTACCCTCGAAATGGAGTGCAAACACTTGCAAAATGTGATTGCGCTGCATCGGGTTCGTTTTCCGGAGCCGGATTATATTTTGTTTGAAACGGAGATAGCCAATCCCGAACAGACAATTGCTCCGTTGCTGTTGTTGCCGTTTGTCGAAAATGCGTGTAAGTACACCCAACCCAAAGAGAAACAACCCTCTGTCTTTATTCGAATGCAGCAAACCGGCAATGCTTTACAGTTTCAATGCGTGAATGCCTACGACGCTAATCAAATCCTGAACGGTCAGGACGGCGGCATTGGACTGGAAAATGTGAAAAAGCGGTTGCAGCTGCTCTATCCCGGTAAACATCAGTTGGAGGTGTCCGATCGGGGTGGCGAGTTTTCGGTACACCTGACGATAGAACTATTTTAGAATTACAATACCATGACGATCAGTTGCATTGCAGTAGAAGACGAACCACCGGCACTTGAGAAACTGGTTCGGTTTATTCGCGACACATCCTGGCTCGAACTCAGGGCTACGTTTGCCAAAAGTATGGATGCCATGGCGTATCTTCAAGAAAATGAGGTGGATTTGATGTTTCTGGATATTCGTATGCCTGCCATGACCGGCTTGCAAATGCTCGATACGTTGCAGCATAAGCCACAGGTGATTATTACTACCGCTTATACCGAATATGCCCTGAAGGGGTACGAATACGGCATTGTAGATTATCTGCTGAAACCGTATTCGTTCGAGCGATTTTTGCAGGCTGTGCAGAAGGTCAAAACGGATGCGCAACCGAGTGTGGCGACCTCTTTCAATGCTTTCATCTTTGTGAAGACCGACTACCGGATTGTGAGGGTTGACTACGATGATATTTTGTATATCGAAGGAATGAGGGACTATCGCTGCATCGTGTTGTCGACGGGCAAGATATTGACATCGTCTACTTTCAGCGAACTGGAAGCCTCTTTGCCACGACATCTGTTTGCCCGTGTTCATAAATCGTATATGGTATCGCTGCAACAGATAAAACTGATAGAACATCACCGGATTTATCTTCAGGATAAGATTTTGCCGATAGGAGATGCCTACCGGCAGGAGTTCTATCAAAATATCAATAACACAAAATAACAAAAAATAGTCTTTGGTTATTTGCTCTTAAAATAAAATTTATACCTTTGTACCATGCTTTCGGGCAATAAAAAATAGCATATGAGATTAAGTCTAAACATTATTGCGGCCATTATTATCGTCATCGGAATCCCCCGGATTTACCGAAGGTGATCGTTTTGTGTTGCGCAAAATATTTCAACCCCCTTTCGGTATTTACCGAAAGGGGGTTTCTTTTTTTATTCACTTAATACATTTATCTATGAAAGAAGCTGCATCCATTCGTTTTGCACAACGGATGACGGGAGTTCCCCGTTCGTTTATTCGTGAAATATTAAAAGTCGCCATTTCGCCCGAAGTGATTTCGTTCGCGGGTGGTTTGCCCAGTAAAGAGTTGTTTCCGTTGGAGGAGTTACAGGCGAGTGCAGCGAAACTGATGTCGGGTTCGGATCGGAATATTTTGCAGTATGCCAACACGGAGGGTTACCTGCCTTTGCGCGAAAAGATTGCTGAACGGTATGCCCGCAAGGGGTTGCAGATCGATCCGCGGAATATTTTGATTACCAATGGATCGCAACAGGGTCTCGATCTGCTGGGAAAAGTATTTGTCAACGAGGGAGATGCTGTGTTGATGGAAGAGCCGGGTTATCTGGGAGCTATTCAGGCATTTTCTCTTTTTCATCCCCGCTTTGTCACCGTACCGCTTACCGACGAAGGTGTGGATGTTTCTCATTTTCAACATGCCATAAAGCACGAGAGACCGTGTCTGGCTTACCTGATTCCTAATTTTCAAAATCCATCGGGCATCAGTTACACCGAGGAGCGCCGTCGGGAAGTTGCACAAATCGTACAGGGAGAACCGCTGTTTCTGGTGGAGGACGATCCGTATGGCGATATTCGCTTCAAAGGCGAACCCAAAAACTCGTTCTACCATTATTTGCCTGAGCAGACTATCCTGCTGGGAACCTTTTCCAAAACGGTGGTTCCGGCTTTCCGCATGGGTTGGATTGTAGCCCCCGACACTGTTATGGATCGGTTGATTGTGGCCAAGCAAGCGGCCGATCTTCATACCGATTATTTCACGCAACGATTAGTGCATCAGTATTTGTCCGATTACGATATCGACCGGCATATTGCACAAATTTGTGAGGCTTATGGCAGGCAGGCCAATGCCATGATTGCAGCGCTGGAAAAATACTTTCCTGCTGAGATTCAATTTACCCGTCCCGAAGGAGGTATGTTTCTCTGGCTGACGTTGCCGGAAGGTCGGAACGCCATGGAGTTGTTCGATCTGGCCATCAAAGAGAACGTGGCTTTTGTGCCGGGCAATCCATTTTATATCGATAAAACGGAGGTCAATACCTGCCGGCTCAACTTTTCCTGTTCCAACGAAGCGGAAATAGAGGAGGGGATCAGGCGGCTATCCGGCGTGCTGGCAACGCTTGGTTGACGTTTTCCGTGGACTATACGTTTTGCGATTGCATTATGGAGCTTACAAAGCCCATGGTGAGGCCGGCAATCATAAAAGCGACTACGAAGATAATAGAGATGATAACCATTACTCCGGTAGCAATGTAGTAAAATTTCAGATACTTAAAGGCATCTTCCATCTCGCTGCTGTTTTTGCCGGCTACTCCTTTTTTTGTGAGATTTGAAAAGCGCATCAGAAACCACATGGGAACGAACGTTAATATAGCTGCCAGCAAGTATGCCACTCCTATCATCCCGGCTCCGGGTACAGTCTCTTTTGTGCCGCCCAGCAGTAAAACTGTGGCCAACAGAGCCATCAATATTGCCATAACGATGGAGAAAACAGCAATAAATTTCGACCATTTACGTGCTTCATTCAGGTGAAGCAATGCGGGTTCGGTTATTTCGACACTTTTCTTTTCTGCAATTGTCTGAGGTGTGTCGATGGCTTCTTTGGGTCTCTCAACATAATAGTCCATGATTCTAATATATTTAAGATTGGTTGTTGTGTTGTCTTTCAATGCAATCGGGCAATAATCGCCCGTTTTTGTCGATCTGTTGCAAATATACGACTTCAAATCTTTTTTTTCATAAAACCATCCCGACTTTTATGCAGAAAAAGATGTTGCGTAAATATTTGTGCTAAAAATGGTGCAAAGCGTGTAGAGCGAGTTGTAATCTGATTTAAAACTCCTAATTTTGAGACAAATTTTCAATAACACACATTTCGCATATGAAGAAAACATTCTTGACCCTTTTATGTACATTGCCTATAGCCGTTTTTGCGCAGCAAAACTATACGCTAACAGGTAAAATAGGCCGGTTACATACTCCTGCTACTGTCTATTTATTGCATCAGGATGATAACAAAATTATTACCGATTCGGCAAAAATGGTGAACGGGAGTTTTACGTTCAAAGGAAGAGTAGACGAGCCGGTGTCGGCACGTTTGATAGTGAATCATACCGGAAGAGGTATGAACAAACAACAGACGGACATGTTGAATCTCTATCTGGAACCGGGTGTTATCACCATTCAAAGCGCCGATTCTGCCGTACATGCCACTATCGGAGGATCGAAGCTGAACACAGCGAATATGCAATTGCAAAAAAGTATGGAACCAATATCCCGTAAGGAGAAGATTCTGTATGCCGATTATTTGGCCGCAACATCCGAACAACGCCAGTCGAAAGAGTTTATGGCTGGAATAGAGATGAGAGACGAAGCTATTGAAGCAGAGAAGAGTGTTGTACTGAAGAGCTTTATTAAATCGAATCCGTCGAGCTTTCTGAGTCTGGCTATTCTGAAATCGATTGCGAATACAAGTACCGATGTTTCGGATCTCGAATCGACCTTTAACACGTTGTCTCCGGCACTTAAAAGCATAAAAAGCGGCAGAGAGTTTGCACAGGCTATTAACCGGATGAAGGCAACGGAGATCGGATCTGTTGCCCCCGATTTCACGATGAACGACCCCGAAGGAAAGCCGGTTAAGTTGTCGGGATTCAGAGGTAAATACCTGTTGCTCGATTTTTGGGCATCCTGGTGTGGTCCTTGCCGTCGCGAAAATCCGAATGTTGTGGTTGCATACAATCATTTCAAAGATAAGAATTTTACCATTCTGGGTGTGTCGCTCGATAATGAGAGCGGTAAGGATGCTTGGCTCGCAGCTATCAAGAAAGATGGCCTGACATGGAATCATGTTTCCGATCTGAAGTATTGGAACAATGCTGCCGCTCAACTCTATCAGGTGCGTTCTATTCCTCAGAATTTCTTATTGGATCCTTCCGGTAAGATTATTGCCAAAAACCTTAGAGGCGAAGATTTGGAAAAGAAGCTGAGCGAAATATTTGGAAGCAAATAAAAATTTCAATCGCTACTAACAGAAAAAGTGAAGATGAACCTCGTTCGTTTTCACTTTTTTTATTGCAAAAAAAACGACCCCTTTTCTGCCGTGGTGTGATGAAAATAGATAC
Organism: uncultured Microbacter sp.; assembly: GCA_964521835.1. Lineage (GTDB taxonomy): Bacteria > Bacteroidota > Bacteroidia > Bacteroidales > Paludibacteraceae > Microbacter. The sequence continues at coordinate 1,192 of CAZFTY010000048.1, read as the reverse complement.
AATAGTGCATGCGATAGAAGTCAAGACGAGTTCGTGGCGTTATATTATATTAACAATGCAAATCCATGCAAAAAAAGATTAAAATGAATCCGCGTTTTAAAAAATGCATTATCTTTGAACTCCTTTTCCTACAGGGGTAATCAAAAATGTAGTTTTAGACTTTGTTAAAAATACCGGCATTACCCGCAACCCAAAATCCAATCTAAAGAGTTGAATAAAGTGTGAGTGTTCGATTCGGAATCAACCGAGACTCAGATTAACGAACTTACTTATTCATTTATTACAACTTATGTGTTTTAAGCAGCTTATCCTACTTGTTGTGGTATTGTATCCGCTATTGCCTATGGCGGCTGCCGAACTTACAGCCAACAGAGCCAGTCTGAGTGGTGTTGTGAAGGATGCAACCAATGGCGAGGCATTGATGGGTGTAAATATATATATTCGCGAACTTAAAGCAGGAGCAGTAACTAATGAAAACGGATTCTATTCAGTTACGGTTCCTCGCGGAAAATTCACCGTCGAAATTACCTATTTGGGGTATCAATCGCAAATCAAAAAAATAAGTTTGATAATGTCTCAGACACTGAACGTTGATTTGAAGGAGACAGCCAAAGAGATGGCGGAGGTAGAGGTGATAGCGCAACGCAAAGATACCGACGTGGCATTAAATTCAATGGGTATCGAACAATTATCCATTAATACGATACGTAAAGTTCCTACATTGATGGGAGAGGTGGATCTGCTGAAGGTGGTGCAACTGTTGCCCGGAGTAGTGTCAGCCGGAGAGGGAACATCCAATTTCAGCGTTCGGGGGGGCGGTATCGACCAGAATCTGATTGTTCTCGACGATGCCACTATTTACAACGCGTCGCACATGTTGGGCTTCTTTTCGGTTTTTAATAACGATGCGATCCGGAATATGACATTGTATAAAGGAGATATACCGGCTTCATACGGTGGCAGGCTTTCGTCGCTGCTGGACGTGCAAAGCAAAGACGGCAACTCCAAAACATTTGCCGGAAGTGGAGGCATTGGGCTAATATCGAGCAGACTCACACTGGAAGGTCCATTGGTACAAGACAAAGTGTCGTGTATTGTCTCTGCGCGTCGCACTTATGCCGATCTGTTTTTAAAGATGGCACCCAATAAAGATCTCCGGGATAACCAGCTCTATTTCTATGATTTTAATGGC
>CAZFTY010000047.1:0-10015 GCA_964521835.1 uncultured Microbacter sp. | reverse complement strand
AAAAACCATACGGCGCCCAACGTACCGGCTACGCATCGTGTAGAAGCCGGAGAGTCGATGCACTCTATTTCACAATACTACGGGCTCAAAGTGGAACAACTATACAAACTGAACAACATTCCGTATGGTACTCCGGCTGTTTTGAACAAGGAGTTGAACCTGAGGTAAACAAAGAGTAACTGTTGACGTTTTTACTTGCGGAAAAGCGATTATTCAACCATTAAAAATCATGTCTGCACCATTAGCCGAACGAATGCGCCCGAAGAGTCTGGACGAGTATATCGGACAGAAACACCTCGTGGGAGAACGGGCCATACTTCGCAAAATGATCGAATCGGGAAATCTCTCCTCGTTCATTCTGTGGGGACCTCCGGGTGTGGGCAAAACTACGCTAGCCAGAATCATCGCCAACCGCCTCGAACGTCCCTTTTATACGCTGAGCGCCATTAATTCCGGCGTAAAAGATATTCGCGAAGTAATTGACAAAGCCAAAAACAACCGTTTTTTCAATCAACCGAATCCGATCCTCTTCATCGACGAAATTCATCGTTTCAGCAAATCGCAACAAGACTCGCTATTGGGCGCGGTCGAAAACGGCACCGTCACCCTGATCGGGGCTACGACTGAAAATCCCTCATTTGAAGTCATCACACCGCTATTGTCTCGCTGTCAGGTCTATGTACTCAAATCGTTGGACAAGAAAGACCTCCAATCACTTATAACAAGGGCGTTAACCGAAGATTTCGAACTAAAACAGCGCAAAATAACCGTTGAAGAAGATGATGCACTGCTCCGCTTCTCCGGAGGCGATGCCCGCAAATTACTAAATATTCTGGAGCTGGTAGCCAACTCATCTGCCGAAGCCGAACAGGTTATCACCAATGCCCTGGTTACCGAACGTCTGCAGCAGAACCTCGCCACGTACGACAAAGGAGGTGAAATGCACTACGACATTATCTCAGCCTTTATCAAATCGATCAGAGGAAGCGACCCGGATGCGGCGGTTTACTGGCTTGCGCGGATGGTTGCCGGAGGGGAAGATCCCAAATTTATTGCACGCCGGCTGGTAATTTCGGCCGCCGAAGATGTTGGTCTGGCCAATCCCAATGCCCTGCTTTTAGCCAATGCCTGTTTTGATGCCCTGCAAAAAATAGGTTGGCCCGAAGGCAGAATCATTCTGTCGGAAACGGCGGTCTATCTTGCCAACAGCCCGAAAAGCAACTCCGCCTATCTGGCTATCGATGCCGCTCTGGCATTGGTAAAAGAGACCGGCGATCTGCCGGTACCGCTGCACCTGCGCAACGCGCCCACCAAGTTGATGAAAGAGCGCAACTATGGCAAAGAGTACCATTACGCGCACAATGGAGAGAACCACTTTGTAGAGCAACAATATTTGCCGGACGAAATCAAACAACAATCGATCTGGCAACCGGCCGAGAACCCGGCAGAACAAAAGCAGGCCGAATGGCTGCGAAAACTCTGGAAGAATCGGTTCTGATAAAACTTTTTACAAATAGATTCTTTCTATTCAATTAAAATTACTTTCTTTGTTCATTCAAATAGTGTGGGTTGATTGTTCTCTAATTTCATGTTTATCAGCAGGCTGAATATTACGAGAATTGTGTTGATGATAGTGTTTAATCATTTACCCATCGCAAAATGTGTGGAATTGTTGGATATATCGGCACAAAAGCTGCCGCTGACGTTTTAGTCGACGGCTTACGTAAATTAGAGTACAGAGGATACGATTCAGCCGGAATCTCGGTTTTTGAAAAGTCTAAAATAGACGTTATTAAGGCTAAAGGTCGTCTCGACAACCTCGAAGAGAGACTGAAATCTCAAGGCATGCCTCTCGGCACTGTCGGAATCGGACATACGCGCTGGGCCACGCATGGAGAGCCTTCCGATATCAACTCGCACCCTCACGGGAACGAACGGGTTACGATCGTTCATAATGGGATCATCGAGAACTACCTTCAACTCAAAGAAAAATTGGTGGAGAAGGGCTACAAGTTTCTTTCCGAAACCGATACCGAAGTCGTAGCCATTTTGCTCGACTACTATTACAACGGAAATCCGGTCGAAACGATTGCCACCGTTATCAAAAGTCTGAAGGGATCTTATGCTTTAGGCATTATGTTTCAGGATTGTCAGGACAAGATTTTTGCCGTTCGAAAGGACAGTCCGTTAATTGTGGGCATCGGCGAAGGCGAAAACTTCATCGCTTCCGACATTCCTGCAATTCTTAAGTATACCCGCAACTACTATCTGCTGGAAGAGAATGAGATTGCCGTACTGAGCAGAGAAAACATCTCTATCGTTGACACGGATGGCGATCCTATTCCAAAAGAAGCTCTTACCGCAACATGGGACATTGAAGCTGCCGAAAAGGGAGGATACCCGCACTTCATGCTCAAAGAAATCTACGAACAACCGACTGCCATCACCAATACGGTTTCCCCACGCATCATCGATGGTCAGCCTGACTTTGGCATAAAAGCGCTGACCGACGATATATTGAAAAGTTTCAACAAGATATGGATCGTTGCCTGCGGCACGGCCATGCACGCCGGGATGGTGGGTAAATCGGTTATCGAACAATTAGCCCGGGTACCGGTCGAAGTGGACATCGCGTCGGAATTCCGTTACCGCAATCCGATTCTGTCGCCGAAAGACGATCTGGTCATTATTATCTCTCAGTCGGGTGAAACTGCCGACACGTTAGCCGCCCTGCGTCTGGCCAAAGAACAAGGTGTGCACACACTGGCCGTAGTCAATGTGGTCGGCTCTTCTATTGCACGCGAAGCCAACAGTGTGATTTACACCTGGGCAGGCCCCGAAATAGCGGTAGCAAGTACTAAAGCATATACCGTACAACTTTCGATAATGTACCTGTTTGCCATCAAAATGGCGAGCGTTAAGGGTGTTACCGATAAAAAACAGACAACTGCATTGTGCAACGATCTACTCGCTTTGCCGGCCAAAATCGAAGAGGTTCTCGAAAATGACGACAACTGTAAATTTGTGGCAAGTAAGTTTCAGAATGCACACGACATATTCTTTATCGGTCGCGGACTCGACTATTCGCTTTCGCTTGAAGGCTCGTTAAAGTTGAAGGAAATTTCCTATATCCACAGCGATGCGTATGCCGCCGGAGAACTTAAGCATGGAACCATTTCCCTCATCACAACCGATATGCCTGTTGTTGCTATCGCTACTCAGACACCTCTCTTTGAAAAGATGATAAGTAATATCAAAGAGGTGAGAACACGGGGAGCCAAAGTGCTGCTGATTTGCAAAAAAAGCACCGAACGTCAGGCCGACTTAGCCGAATATGTTATTGAGATTCCCGATTACAACGAATATTTCTCTCCTATTCTGACCGCTGTTCCGTTGCAACTTTTTGCTTACTACACATCAGTACTGAGAGGTTGTGATGTTGACAAACCCCGTAATTTAGCAAAATCGGTTACCGTGGAATAATTTCCAACGATACTCCCGCGGAATAAAACAAAAGGGGCAGCTTGTTTCAACATAAACAAGCTGCCCCTTTTGCACAGGAGAAAATTGAATTTATTTTGCGCACAACTTCATCAAATATTTTCTGGGCGAGTATTGTGAAGTAGAGTTCACTATAAATGCTAAGTTTGCGCCATCTTTATTTGCTTTTTTCACTTTGTACTGGAGTGTAAATGCAAACGTATATATATTTAACCCGTCAAGGACGAAATAGCCTTTTGCCGGATTCGACCTGCTCAATATAGTTGGGTCAAGAGAGGAAACATTCGGGAAAGAGAGATCGGAATAGATCGTATCATTAGCAATCTGAACAGCAGTCAACGGCTTTGATACGCCATCTGCACTGCACGTGATCAATAGCATGTCACCCACATTCAATGTATCCGGTAGTGCAGTTTGAGCAACTCCGTTCAACGTAAGCGATGTAATTTGCAGTTGTGGCGAATAATCGGAATCAACCGTACCCAGATTACATGAAGTTAGCAACACTGCTCCCACCAAACTAAAAAGAAATGTCCATTTTTTCATACGATAATAATTTTTTAAACGAAATATGGAATTAACTCCCGTTAGTCGTCGACCTCCGGTTCCATGTTACTGTAAATTAACACAATACTCTTGAATATTGTGTAGCAACATGTTCGTTTCATATTCATTATGATTCTATATCTGCAAACGATAATCCGCTGCAAAGTTACCTTCTATAAGCACTAATCAAAATATAAGACGGCAAATTTTACAAAATGCTGCATTAAGCGACTGATCTTAACGTTTTTTGTTATATAAATAGACGGAAGCCCTATTGCTATTTTAGGGAACAATTGTCCCCAACGAAAATAAGTATTGTATCTTTGCACCGAATTTCCTTCGTCCTGCAACAACCCGGAAATTTCTTCTTACAAACGAACTATTTCCCTTAACTGACAAACATCCTTGATTATGAACAATTTTGTATTTCAAAATCCAACCAAATTAATTTTTGGGAAAGGCACCATAGCTACTCTGGCAAATGAAATTCCAACCGCCAAAAGAATCCTGATGACTTACGGCGGAGGTAGCATAAAATCCAATGGAGTGTACGATCAGGTAAAAAATGCGCTGAAAAATCACTTCGTTGTCGAATTTGCCGGAATAGAACCGAACCCCACATACGAAACCCTCATCAAAGCCGTCAACATTGTAAAAGAGCAGAAGATCGATTTTTTGCTTGCGGTAGGCGGAGGTTCCGTGGTTGATGGAACGAAGTTTATTGCAGCTGCGGTTGCCTACAACGGCGATCCATGGGATCTGTTGGTAGATCAGAACAAAATTACCGATGCCCTGCCACTGGCATCGGTACTAACGCTACCGGCAACAGGATCGGAGATGAACGGAAACGCGGTTATCTCGAAAAAGACAACCCACGAAAAACTGGCCTTCGGAAGTGCCAAAACTTATCCTGTTTTCTCCATTCTCGATCCGGAAGTAACCTATTCGCTGCCAAAACGTCAAATAGCCAACGGCATTGTCGACACCTTTATCCACGTATGCGAACAATACCTCACATTCCCTTCGCAGGCGATGATTCAAGATCGTTTTGCCGAAGGAATTCTCTCTACGCTTACCGAACTGGGCGAAAAGGTGGTGGCCGATAACACCGACTACGATCTGATGTCAAACTTTATGTATAGTGCAACAATCGCCCTCAACGGCTTCATCGCCATGGGTGTTCCTCAGGACTGGGCGACACACTCGATAGGACACGAACTGACAGCTCTTCACGGGCTCGATCATGCCGTCACACTGGCCATCGTACAACCTTCGCTCTGGAGGGTAATGCGCGACGAGAAAAAGGCAAAATTGCTTCAATATGGCGAACGGGTGTGGAATATTACTCAGGGTACAGAAGAGGAGAGAGTAGATGCTATCATCAACGCGACCGAAAATTTTTACAGGAGCGTAGGCATGAAAACCAAACTGAGCGAACATGGTATCGGTAACGAATCGTTCGATACTATCGTAGATCGTTTCACGCAACGCGGCTGGAAACTCGGTGAAAATCAAACCATCACACCCGATAAAATAAGAGAGATACTCAACGGATGTCTCTAAGAACCTCTATCAAACTGTTTTCTCCATGCGCAAAATATTCATTTATCTCTTTTTTTGTTTTTCAATAGTCAGTGCCGGTGCCATCACCCTGTCCGATTCGGCCAGAGTGTCGCTCCTTACCTGCGGCCCCGGTCCTGAATTGTATGCAAAATTCGGGCACTCGGCGATTCGCGTATTCGATCCGGCCAATCACTTAGACATCAGCTTTAACTACGGCTATTTCGATTACAACACCCCGGGCTTTTATTATAAATTCGTCAATGGAGAGACCGATTATCAACTGGGAGTCTGCGAAACTTCCGAATTTATGCTCGAGTATCAGATTCGCCAAATCAATATGTGGGAACAGGTATTGAACTTGCGGCAAAATGAAAAACAGGCTTTGTTCGATGCTCTGGTAGAGAATTACAGACCCGAAAACCGTTTTTATCGCTATAACTTTGTTTTCGACAATTGTGCCACCCGACCACGTGATATGATTCTTCGAGCCATACACGGCAAAGTTGTGTTCAATAAAAACTTGGAGAAAAAGCAGGAGACATTCCAACAGCTTATCGACCTCTACACAGCCGATAGCCCGGCAATCCTGTTCGGCATTCACCTTGTATTGGGAGCCCCGAAAGACGAGACTGCTTCATTCATGCAGACCATGTTCTTGCCCGAAAGATTGATGCAGGCAGTGGCCTCGGCGCGTATCGAGCGCGACAGCGCCTCCGTTCCGCTGGTACAGAGTTCGTCGCAGCCGGTAATTATTCCGGGTAAAGAGATTAAACCGGCTTTCAATTACATTCCTCTCTTGTGCATTTTATTGCTTGTGGCAACACTATGGATCAGTTCAAAAGAACATCGCAACCGGGCTCTCTTTTTCTGGTTCGATGCCATTTTGTTCGGCATAGGAGGGATCGCCGGGTTTATCATATTTTATCTCACATCCTTTTCCGTGCACCCTTTAGTCTCTTTCAACTGGAATGTCGTTTGGCTAAATCCGCTGCTTCTGGTCTTTGCACTAACTGTTTTATTCCGGAAAACACGCAGATTCGCATTCTATCTGCAACGATTATTTCTTGTATGTGATCTGTTTATGTTGATAGGTTTATTCATACTACCTCAAAGTTTTGTAATCTCCGAAATTCTATTGATTATTGTTTTGGCACTCCGGTCTATCATGTATCTGAGACTTCAATCCGAATATCTCAAGCCGGTAATCAAGACAAAGGAAAAATAAAAATGAAATCGTTCTGTTTGTATTTAGCTCTTCTTTGTGGGCTGGCAACCTCCGTAACGGCTGCCAACGAACCCGAACGTCCGCGTTTGGTAGTAAATATAGTAATTGACGGCTTTCAACCCGAGCATCTGACCACACTCTGGAACCTGTTCGACAAGGGAGGATTTCGTCGTTTATACAGTCAGGGTGCAGTATGTCGTCAGGCCTACTACCCCATTCTCTCAGCCGGGGCCACCAGCGACTATGCCACCATTGCCTGCGGAACCACACCTTTTAACCACGGCATTACCGGGAAGCAATATTACGACCGCAAGACCGGGAAGCTACAGCTGAGTCTGGCCGATCCTGCTGCGGCCGGAATCGGAACGCAAGAGACACTTTCGCCCAAGCCATTATTGGCATCAACAGTATCGGACGAACTGAAAATGAACAGCGGAGGCAAATCGCACGTCTTCGCCATTGGTATCAACAGTCAGGAGGCGGTTATGCTGGCAGGACACGCTGCCGATGGAGCCGTTTGGATAGACAATGCCTCCGGAAACCTTGCCACTACCTCATTTTATCCTTTGGGATTGCCCCGCTGGGCTGACCAGATCAATGTCGACCACTCACTGAGCAATGCACTGACTACCGAATGGACTCCTCTGAATCCGATCAATACCTACATTTTTCCTCCCAAACGAAACGATGCGGCGAAAGGGTTTGTCTATTCCAACACAGGATCATCGGTCTCCGAACGTGTACAACAGTTTAAACAAACTCCGTTTGTCAATCAGACTATAAAGAACATTGCTCTGAAGGCGCTCGAAGCAGAGAAATTGGGACAAGGGAGCTCTCCTGACTATCTTGGTTTGCAATTCTCGTTGCAAGTCGTGGGTGACGATTCGTTCGAACTTCTTTCGGCCGAAAAAGAGGATATGTACCTGCGCTTAGACAAATATCTCTCCGAGTTGATCGATAAGATAGATCAAAGCGTGGGACTAAGCCACACCCTGTTTGTGGTTACCGGCAGTCAGGGCGACGTACACTCACAAAGCACCTTATCGAATTACAAAATAAGCGGAGGTACTTTCTCTCCAACCAGCTCCATGGCGCTGCTCAATCTCTATCTGATGGCCATTTACGGGCAGCATCAATGGGTAACCGGTTATTTCGACAAGAACATCTATCTCGATCATGCCGCCATTGAGAAAAAGGGAGTGGCTATGGGAGACATACAACAACATTGCGCCGATTTCATGCTCGAACTACAGGGTGTACAATCGGCATTCACTATTCAGGAAATCCTTCATTTCGATGGCAAAGGACACGATGAACATGCTCGATTGAAAAATTCTTATAATAAAAATCATTCCGGAGATGTCATCTTTACCCTGATGCCGGGTTGGGTCGAAGCAGATGCCTCGGGAAGGATTGTCACAGCCGGCAATCGCAAAGAATCCTACGTACCGCTCATTCTGTTCGGGTACTCTATTAGTTCACAAACCATTACTTCGGCCAACATAACCGACATAGCGCCTACCGTAAGCAACCTTTTACATATCACCAGCCCGAATGCGTGTACCGGCCGAAACCTCACACTTGTGTTAAATGAAGTAAAACATTGAAAAACGTACTGTTGTAAGCAAATCCTTAGCCCAAAACTTGTGTGGTAAAACAAATTTTTTTATCTACCTTTGCATAGTTTTTTGACTTAATATCCTCATTTCATCAATATGGGAGAAGCTACCAAAGTATTGTTTATCACGCAAGAAATTGCGCCTTACTTGCCTGAATCGGAAATTGCAACCATTTGCAGACAATTACCGCAAGCGGTTCAGGACGGAGGAAAGGAAATTCGGACTTTCATGCCGAAATTCGGTTGCATTAACGAGCGTCGTAATCAACTTCATGAAGTACAGCGACTTTCAGGCATGAATCTCATCATTGACGACACCGACCACCCCTTAATCATCAAAGTCGCCTCTATTCAGGCAGCCCGTATGCAGGTCTATTTTATCGACAACGATGATTACTTTCACCACCGTCAAACGGTTGCCGATGAAGAGGGTAACGAATACGAAGACAACGACGAACGCACCATCTTTTTTGCCCGTGGCGTGCTCGAAACGGTAAAAAAACTGCGCTGGACCCCCGATGTGATTCACTGTCACGGATGGATGACCGCTCTGGTTCCGCTTTACATCAAAAAAGCATACCACGACGATCCGTTTTTCCGCAATTCAAAAATAGTATATTCCGTTTATAACGACGATTTTCAAAGCTCTTTCAAAGAAGGATACGATACCATACTGCGTCTTGACGGGATTGAAGACCCGGATCTGACAGCGGTACACAATCAACCTGTCGATTTTGTGGCTTTATCGAAACTGGCGCTCGATTTCTCGGATGCCGCCATCGAAGGCAGTGAGACAATCAATTCGCAGGTAAAAGAATATGCAGCTTCTAAGTTCTCCGACAAGTTTTTATCCTATCAAACGCCGGAAACATATATTCAAGCATATACCGAGTTGTATGATAAAGTAATGTAAGCCATTATAGCGAAGAGCATAACATATAAATCATTAACTGTTCAATTCCTTCATTCATGAGGCACTCCGGATTTTCTCCTTCTCGCAATGGCAAAGCCCGGACAGGTGTATCTCCATTCCTTAATGACTAATTATTGTTTTCGTATGAAATATTTCCTGTATGTAGTTTGTGCCGCTACTATTTTGATGTTTACCTCCTGTTCGGGAGATGTTGACTTGGGTCTCTCTATCCAGCCGGCAGGAGACGGAATAGTATTGGGAACCGATACATTTCATGTCAATTCCGCCAGCATAAAAACCGGGGTCTTCAGTTCACCGTCCAGCTGTTCGGCCGACTCTTTATTGCTTGGAGAATTTTACGATGCAACATACGGAACGACACGAGGTGAAATTCTGGCACAGTTTACTACCCCTTCAGCCTTCACGGTACCGACAGGCGCGGAACCCGATTCTATGTCGCTGACGCTGGTGTTCAACACTTGGAAAGGGAGTAAATATTCTCCGGTTCAGATCGCGGCATACGAAATGGACAAGGGAACACTGAACTACAATAAAACCTACTATACAACCGAAGATGCGGCAAACTATAGTACCAAAAGTAAGTTATTGGGCTCTCGTATCCCGGTAGCAGTTCCCGATACCGTCACCG
>CAZFTY010000046.1:0-10145 GCA_964521835.1 uncultured Microbacter sp. | reverse complement strand
TCTATTTTTATCGCTATTGCATTTCGCCCATGAAGCCGCCGACTTGCCGCTTTACTCCTACCTGCTCGGAATATGCAGTAGAAGCAGTGCGCAAACATGGACCTTTCAAAGGAATGTATCTCGCAATAAGACGAATTCTGAGGTGTCATCCCTGGGGAGGCCACGGTTATGACCCTGTGCCGTAAGTCTAACCGACCCGCCGGAGTTGCGTTGATGATTCTCTTTTCTGATGACGGTTTTACCCTGTGACAGCTTGATATAATGATGAAAATGAGCTTTTTGTATTTATTATGAAACGGCTTATTGTTTTTTAACGGGAGAAAGGGACAGGGAATGATATAGCGGGATAAATTTGTTTTGAACGCAAATGTTAAATCGGACTGACCGATATAATCCTGATAATTAGTTGTTTGTGCTAACTATCGGCACCTGTTTCCGGAACCAAAATGTTAAAAGAACGAGGTCGCTTGGGAAAATGGAGGTAAACATTTATTTACATGTAGCTTGAGATATGGCCTCAAAAGGCCATTTGCCGAAATAAACAAGAAGAAAATCCCGGAGAATCGGGTTATTCAGTCTATAATCAACAAACTATTTTATAATGAATCCAACAGTTGATATCAGAGAATTAAACGAACGCATCGAAAAACAGAGCGCGTTTGTTGATGCCCTGACTATGGGTATGAATCAGATGATTGTCGGCCAGAAACACCTGGTAGAATCTTTGCTGATCGGTATGCTTTCAAACGGACACGTATTGCTCGAAGGTGTGCCTGGCTTGGCCAAGACTCTTGCAATTAAAACACTGGCGCAACTGATTGATGCCAATTACAGTCGTATTCAGTTTACTCCGGACTTGTTGCCGGCGGACGTTATCGGTACGATGATATACAGCCAGAAAAAAGAGGAATTTGCCATTAAAAAAGGACCTATTTTTTCTCACTTTGTACTTGCCGACGAAATCAACCGTGCTCCGGCAAAGGTGCAGAGTGCGCTGCTCGAAGCCATGCAGGAGCGTCAGGTGACCATCGGCGATCAGACTTTCAAACTCGAAGAGCCGTTTTTGGTTTTGGCTACGCAAAACCCTATTGAGCAGGAGGGTACCTATCCATTGCCCGAAGCGCAGGTCGACCGTTTTATGCTGAAAGTAATTATCAACTATCCGAAGAAGGAGGAGGAAAAAGCGATTATCCGGCTCAACATGTCGGAGACGTTGCCAAAAATTCAACCGATGCTGAAACCGGAAGATATAGTCAATGCCCGTAATGTGGTTCGCGAAGTATATATTGACGAAAAGATTGAACGTTATATTGTCGATATTGTTTTTGCTACCCGTTTCCCGGACGAATACGGACTAAAGAATCTTTCCAGCATGATTTCGTTCGGTGGTTCTCCCCGTGCTTCCATCAACTTGGCACTTGCATCCAAAGCATATGCGTTCATCAAACGCCGCGGATATGTAATTCCCGAAGACGTGCGTGCAGTTTGTTTCGATGTGTTGCGTCACCGTATCGGTCTCAGCTACGAAGCCGAGGCCAACAACATGACTTCAGAAGAGATTATCAGCGAAATACTGAACGTGGTAGAGGTACCCTGATTAATTTGCCAATTTGCCAATAAGGCAATAAACCAACATGCTATTGTATCGGTTTTGAAAAGCCTGTAACAATGGAAGTTGGGAATTTGAACCCTGAAATTGGAATAACAATTGAATGGAAACATCGGAATTACTAAAGAAAGTTCGGCAGATTGAGATAAAAACCCGGGGATTGTCACGCAATATTTTTGCCGGCGAATATCACTCGGCTTTCAAGGGGCGTGGTATGACCTTCTCGGAGGTGCGCGAATATCAGTATGGAGATGATATCCGCAGTATCGACTGGAATGTTACGGCACGTTTCAACCATCCCTATATCAAGGTTTTTGAAGAGGAACGTGAACTGACGGCAATGCTTTTGGTCGACGTGTCGGGTAGTCGCGATTTTGGTACTGTCAATCAGACCAAGCGTAACCTGATGACCGAAATAGCTGCCACGCTGGCGTTCTCGGCCATTCAGAACAAAGATAAAATCGGGGTGATTTTCTTTTCGGACAAGATTGAAAAATTTATTCCTCCTCAGAAAGGGAAAAAACATATTCTGTACATCATTCGCGAGTTGCTTGATTTTAAACCCGAAAGTACACGGACAGATGTCGCTAAAGTATTGCAATACTTCACAAATGCCATTAAACGGCGTTGTACCGCTTTTCTTATCTCCGATTTTATTGATGGAGAGTTTGAACGGGCGATGATGATTGCCAACCGGAAACACGACGTTGTGGCGCTTCAGGTATACGATCCGCGCGAAACCGAAATGCCCGATATAGGTCTGGTGAAGTTGAAAGATGCCGAAACCGGAGAGCGTTTGTGGGTTGATACATCCGATCGCAGGCTGCGCATGGCATACCACAACTGGTGGGGCGAAAACCAAATTTCGTTGCAACAGGCACTGGCCAAATGCAATGTCGATTATGTGTCGATCGGTACCGACGAAGATTATGTGAAATCATTGATGCGGCTTTTCAGGCTGAGAAACTGATGCAGCGCGAATGTCTTGCTAAGCTTAAAAAAACATGAAAATAATTTACAGATTATTGCTTTTCTTTTTGGCCCTTCTTTTTGCTCACAATGGATATTGTCAGCAAATCTCAGTGAAAGCATCCATCGATTCTACCTTAATACTGATCGGCAAACAGTCGCATTTGTCGTTCGAAGTGGCTCAACCGAAACACATGGTGGTTCAGTTTCCGTTATTTGCCGATACATTGGTGAAAGGTATCAATGTGTTGGGAAAACCCAAAATGGATACGCTTGATTTGGGGCATGACCGCATTCAGGTAAAACAAACCTATACGATTACTTCGTTCGACTCGGCGCTTTACTACATTCCTTCCTACAAACTGATTGCCGGGCGTGATACCTTTAAGACCAATCCGATGTCGTTGAAGGTGATAACGTATTCGGTTGATACTGCAAAACAGTCGATATTCGATATTAAAAAAGTATATTCTCCTCCCTTCGACTGGGCTGCGTTCTTTCGCATGATATTGCTTATCGCCTTGATTATGATAGTATTGGCGGCTATTGTTTTTGTCGTTTGGAAATATGTTCTGAAAAAGCCGATTCCTTTCATCGAAAAAGGAGCTGTGGCATTGTCGCCTCATCAAAAAGCAATTCGGGATCTCGATCATATCAGTGCTCAGAAGCTGTGGCAACATGGCCGCGAGAAGGAGTATTACACCCGGTTGACGGCGGTGATTCGCGAATATATGGAGGCCAGATTTAATATTTCGGCACTTGAAATGACCTCTGCCGATATTCTGGAGGAGGCAAGAATGATCCAAACCGAATATTCGGCGGCTTATGACAGTCTGGAAAAACTATTACAGGTGAGCGATTTGGTAAAATTTGCGAAGTGGCATCCTGTGGCAGAAGAGAACGAACTCAGTCTGAACATTTGTTATCTTTTTGTCAACCAAACCAAAGTGGATGATACTGTGACCGAATCGATTCCGGCAGATAGTAAAACGGAAGAGCCATTGCCGTCGGAAGTGAAGCCTCATTAACGTTGAATTGAAAAACTATCATAGACTATGATTTTTAAAAACCCGGGATATCTGTTTTTGTTGCTCGTATTGATACCGCTTATTGTGGGGTATGTGATGCGGTTGAGCAAATCGGATGCCAGCTTGCAGATTTCATCGACACGCTATTTTGCAGGTTTTAAAAAGACAAAGCGACTTTATCTGCGGCATGTACCGTTTGTGCTGCGGATGCTGGCGTTGATAGCCCTGATTATTGTTATTGCACGTCCGCAAACCTCCGATTCGGTGACCGATTCAACATCCGAGGGCATCGACATCATGATGGCGGTGGATATTTCGGGAACCATGCTGGCGAAAGATTTTCGTCCGAATCGTATCGATGCGGCAAAAGCGGTGGCTACGGAGTTTATAAACAGCCGCCCGAACGATAATATCGGATTGGTTATTTTTGCCAGCGAGAGTTTTACCCAATGCCCGCTAACTACCAATCATGCGGCCCTGATCAGCCTCCTGCATAGTGTGCAGTTTGGTATGGTCGACGATGGAACGGCTATCGGTATGGGTCTGGGAACGGCCGTGAACAGGTTGCGAGGCAGTAAGGCGAAGTCGAAAGTAATTATCTTGCTGACTGACGGTTCGAATAACACGGGTGATATTGCACCTTTAACGGCGGCTGAAATAGCCAAGCAGTTTGGCATCAGGGTTTATACCATTGGAGTCGGAACGCGCGGTGTGGCTCCGATGCCGGTACAAACGCCTTTCGGATTGCAATACCAGAATATGCCGGTAGAATTTGACGAGAGTACGTTGTCGCAAATTGCCCGGATGACACACGGAAAATACTACCGGGCTACCGATAATAATACGCTGCAATCTATCTATCAGGATATTGACAAACTCGAAAAGCATAGGCTTGAAGTAAAAGAATACAATCGTCGCAGCGATGTATACACCGGATTTGCGTTGTTGGCTCTGCTTCTTTTGGGTGGGGAATTGGCGTTGCGCTACACTTTGTTGCGCAGGGTTCCGTAAAACGTCAGGTGAAGATTAAAAATTAGACACGATGTTTCATTTTGCACAACCACATTATCTTGTTTTATTGCTGTTGATTCCGCTGTTTCTGGCATTATTCATGTATAGCAACATAGTCAGAAAGAGGAAACTGGCGAAATTCGGCGATCATCAGTTGGTGAACGACCTGATGCCCAATGTTTCGCAGACACGTCAACGCATTAAATTTTATATCGCTTTGGCAGCTTTGACGCTCATTATATTGTCCATTGCTCGTCCTCAGTTCGGATCAAGTACCGAATCGGTAAAACGGCGGGGTATTGAAGTGATGATAGCGCTTGATGTCTCCAATTCAATGATGGCGAAAGATATTTTGCCCAGCCGTCTTGAAAAAGCCAAGCAGATGCTGTCGAAATTATCCGAAACGCTGAGTAACGATAAGGTGGGAGTCATTGTTTTTGCCGGCGAAGCGCAGATGCAAATACCGCTTACAGCCGATTATGTCGCTGCAAAGATGTTCCTTTCCTCTATCGAGCCGGGAATGATTTCGCGGCAGGGCACAGCTATCGGATCGGCTATCGATTTGGGAATACAGGGTTTGTCGACCAATTCAAAGACAGGGAAGGCGATCATTGTTATTACCGATGTCGAAAATCACGAGGATAACGCGGTTGACGCGGCTAAATTGGCTGCCGATAAAGGTATCATGGTCAATGTCGTTGGAATAGGTACCCCCGAGGGATCTCCGATTCCGGCTCCCGGCACCATGAGTTACAAAAAAGACATGAGTGGCAATGTGATTATATCGAAGCTGGATGAACCGATGGGAAAAGAGGTTGCCGCCGCCGGTAAAGGAATTTATGTCAGAGCCGACAATTCAAATACCGCTTTGCGTGCCGTATCGGCATCGCTCGATAAGCTGGCAACGGCTCCGGTCGAGAGCAAGATTTACTCTTCCCGTGATGAACAGTTCGCAACAATGGCATGGTTGGCATTTTTCCTGCTGGTTATAGATATACTTATTTTAGGCCGTCAAAACAAATGGGTGAACCGGTTTAAATGGTTTTAATATTGCAATGTGCCGAAGATGCTTATTGCAATGAAATATCATCGCTGAAAATTATGAGAACTCTTTTTATTTTACTCGGGTTATTGGCATTTGTGCCCTCTTTTGCTCAAAAGGAGGGCGTGAGTGTGAATGCCGGAAACAAGCTTTATAATCAACAAAAATATACTGAAGCCGAAAATGCCTACAGGGATGCCCTGAAGAAAAATAAGAAGTCGTTTGAGGCTAATTATAATCTGGGAAATGCACTTTACAAGCAAAATAAATATCCCGAGGCATTGAATGCTTACAAACAAGCTCTTCCCCTTACTCAGGATAAAAAAAGGATGGCTGCCACGATGCATAATCTGGGAAATTCGTTGATGACCCAACGGCAGTTCGATAAAGCGCTGGAAGCTTACAAGCAGTCGTTGATTCTTAATCCGAATGATAACGAAACGCGTTTTAATTATGCGTTTGCAAAGGCAATGCTGAAAAATCAGCAAAACAAGAATAAAGACAAAGACAAGAATAATAAGGATCAGCAGAAGCAGCAGGACAAAAAGAATCAAAATAAACCGGATCCGAAAAATAATAACCAGCAGAACAATCAGCAGAACCAGAATAATAAAAATCAGCAGAATCAGAATCAGCAACAGGCTCAGGGAGGTGGCATGTCGAAGCAAAATGCTGAGCAGATTCTCAATGCCATCCAGCAAAACGAAAAAGATGTGCAACAAAAAATGAACGACCGGAAAGCCAGAGCACGGTCGCAATCGGCAGATAAAGATTGGTAAGCCGGAAATGAACAAAGAATATAACCTCTTTTTTGAATTGTATTTGTCCTTTTGTGGATAAAATTGTAGAGAGATGAAATGACCATGTTGTAGCGCAATGTAACTGTAGTTGTGCCAGCATGAAATTTCATCCGGTCCATTAAAAAACAATTATATACGGATGAAAAAGCATATCCTGTTTTTAGTAACGTTATTAATATTAGGTGCTGCCGAGGGGAGAGCACAAAAGATTACTTTTGTGGCCAAAGCTCCTTCCACAGTTGTCTTGGGAACTCCTTTTCAATTGTCTTACGTTATCAATACGGCAGCAGATGCGGATGAGTTGCGTTTGCCCGACCTGAGTAATTTTGAGGTTTTGGCCGGGCCGTATACTGCCAGTTCACAGCAAATTATTAACGGGCAGTATAGCGGATCGATGACGATTACCTATACCCTGCAAGCCCGTAAACTGGGTACATTTGCCATCGGACCCGCAACTATTCAGATTTCCAGACAGCGACACGTGGCTAACGGCTTGTCGATAAAGGTTCTTCCTCCCGATAAGAATGCAAAATCGCATGGTAAAAATAATGGAGGAGGGGAATCTCCTAATGAAGGAGCCTCTACGGCTTCTATTGCTTCGGGAGACGTGTTTATGAAGGCCAATGTGACTAAAACAAAAGTGTACGAGCAGGAGGCATTTTTAGTGACGTATAAATTGTATTCATTGCCCGATGTTTTGGGCGTCGATAATTTCAAACTACCTGAATTCAAGGGATTTGTTATGCAGAAAATCGATTTGCCCACCGATCAGCGTCCGCAGATCGAGCGGTATAACGGCCACAATTATACAACCTTTGTTTTGTATCAGGTATTGTTGTTTCCGCAGCGCTCGGGGACATACGACATAGAGAGAGCTTCCGGAACATTCGGCTTCAGACTGCGAAGCCAACGAAAAGTGCGAAGCATTTTTGATGATTTCTTCGACACTTATCAGGATGTGAAACGAACCTTGGTTGCTCCGTCTGTCCGGATAAACGTGGCTCCGCTGCCAACGGCCGGTAAACCGGCAACCTTCTCGGGTGCGGTCGGCAACTTTCATATGAGCGCTCAGATCGATAAGAATACCATGAAAACCAACGAACCGGTAACTGTGCGCGTTACCATTTCCGGTACTGGTAATCTTAAATTAATCAATACGTTGCCACTTAAATTCCCGGCCGATTTTGAAGCATACGAACCGAAGGTGGATAATAACTACCGGCCTTCGGCATCGGGTGTCACGGGAACCAAAACGATGGAATTTCTGGCTATTCCCCGTCAGCCGGGAGATTTTGTCATATCTCCGGTTTCGTTTTCCTATTTCGACGTCTCTACCCATTCGTATAAAACAATCTCTACTCCGCAGTATAAACTGCATGTGGACAAGGGATCGGGAAGTTCATCTATGGTGGTTGATAATACGCAAAAGGAGAATATAAAGGTATTGAACAAGGATATCCGCTATATCGATACAGATCATTTCTCTGTGTCGAAGCAGCCTGAATTTTTGATCAAAACGTCGTGGTTTTGGTTGTTGTATATTATACCGCTCCTATTGGCTGTGGCTTTGTATTTCCTGTTCCGTAAACAGGCTATCGATAATGCCAACGTAGCTTTAGTTCGTAACCGTAAGGCCAATAAAATGGCGTTGAAGCGATTGAAACAGGCCGCTGTTCATTTGAAAGAGAAGAAGAAAGAACTGTTCTATGATGAGGTTCTGAAGGCTTGTTGGGGATATTTGAGCTATAAACTCAATATTCCGGTAGCCGATCTTACGAAAGAAAAAATGCAATCGGAATTATCGTTACATGCGGTCGACGATTTGTTGATTAACCGGTATGTGGCACTGCTGAATACGTGTGAATTTGCACGTTATGCTCCGGTTACTTCAAACGATGAACTCGATACGGTGTTTGCCGAAGCGGTCGCTGTAATCGAAGCATTGGAAGGTAGTATTAAAAAGTGATGAAATGAATCTATTTAGACCTATAACCGATATGAAGAAGGCATGTATGGTGGGCGTTTTTGCTCTGTTTACGGTAGTGTCTTTGGCACAACCGACCTCGGTGAAAGAGGCAAATGCTTCGTATGCTCAAAAAAACTATGCAACGGCAATTCAGCAATACGAAGCTGTTTTGCAGTCTCAGGGAAGTTCGGCAGAGTTATACTATAATCTTGGGAATGCGTATTATCGTACGGGTGACATTGCTCAATCTATTTTGAATTATAACCGGGCTCTGCTGCTGAAACCCAATTATGAAGATGCAAAATTTAATCTGCAGTTAGCCCAAAAGAAAGTGGTCGATAACGTTGATGTGACTTCTGTCTTTTTTCTGGTAGAATGGATCAATGATTTGGGCAATTTGATGTCTTCCAACGGTTGGGCTATTGTCAGTATCGTCCTGTTTATTTTATCGCTCTCTGCGTTTTTGTTCTTTATTTTCGGACGTTACCGGATGTTGCGAAAAACAACCTTCAATATCGCTGTCGCTTCGTTGCTGATTACCCTGATCTCGATTGGTTACGCCATAAAGCAGAGTAACAAAATCGTTAATTCGTCCGATGGCATTATTATGGTCGGTTCGGTTACCGCCAAAGACTCACCATCACTAAACGGAAAAGATATGTTTGTGATGCATGCCGGTACAAAGGTTACCATTCGAAATAATGTTTCGGGTTGGACGGAGGTTGAGTTGCCCGATGGTAATGCAGGTTTCATTCCGGCTACGAATATCGAGAAAATCTAATCGGTTTATTCCAGTCAGGCAGAGAGGCACCACAGGGAACGTTGGTGCCTTTCGTTTTTTTGATGCGGTCTTAGCCACTGTTCATATTTTGTTTGTTTCCCTGTTTGACCTAAGAATATGTCAAGAATTGAATCTAAATCTGCCATTAATGAAATTATTGTTGTATTTTTGTGTTGAATAATCCTGCAAAAGGTTAATATTGCGGGTTGAGAGAGTCATGTCGGGGCGTTGAATTATTTTATTTTTTATTTATGAGGAAATCTTTTCTGATTTTGGTCGCTTGTTGTTTCTCGTTTGTCCTTTATGGACAATCAAACTATTTCGATGTCGTTTATCTGAAGACAGGAAGTATTATCCGGGGAACGATTACCAGTATAGAGCAGGTCGTTGTAAAGACAGAAAGGAAAGTAACTCCGGCAACTACGGTAAAAACAGTCAAAACGCGGAATGGAAAAAAACAATCGGTCGTGACACCATCACAACCAACCAGTGTGGTGGTTGAACAGGTGAGTAAGATAGTGAAAATCAAATCGGTTGATGGTAATCTTTGGGTTTTTAATATGGATGAAATAGATAAGATTCTTAAAGAAGATGCTCCGGTTATTAAAGAAAAAGTGGTTGTGGCACCCGATAGCCTTACACGGGTTCGTTTGATTGTTGCCAAAAAAGATACCGTTGTTGTCGAAAAGAAAAAGGAGGAGGTATTGCCAAAAACTGATATAGCAAAAAAAGCGCCGGTACCTGCCGCTACACCTAAGATATTGTCGGACAGAGATCCGGTGCTGGCTTGTGCCTTCTCTGTTATTGTTCCAGGACTCGGGCAAATCTATAATGGAGAACTTGGTAAAGGAATTGCTTTTATGGGAACAACATTGATCCCGCTTGTTGTTTCTGCGCAGGCCAAAGAAACTAATTCGAAGTTATCGTCGGCGTTTGGGT